>NZ_RZRA01000424.1:0-4696 GCF_003998945.1 Mesorhizobium sp. M7A.F.Ca.CA.003.01.2.1
GCCATGGCGTTGGAAAAGCTCCAGAACATGTGCCTGAGCGCAATGACCTCGCCCAGTGCCGCCTGGTTGCCGCGGAAAGCATCGCCGCCCGTGGCGCGCAGCGCCTTGGCCAGCAGGCCGGCGAGAAAGTCGAGCTTGACGGCGAAACGCGTGCAGCCCTGGAAGCAGTAGCCATGCATGAAGCCGGAGGCCGGATGGAAGGACAGGATTTTTTGCGCATCGCGCAGCACCAGCACGTCCTCCCAGGGGATGAAGACATTGTCGAGCACCAGGATCGCGTCGTTCTCGTCGAAGCGCGACGACAGCGGATAGTCGAAGGGTGCCGCCACCGTGTTGGCCGTCTGCTCGTAGGAGACGCGGCAGAACATCTTTATCCCCGGCGCATTCATCGGCACGATGAACATCACCGACAGCGACGGATCCTCGGTCACCGTCGCCGACCCTTGCGCCAGGAAATTGTAGTGCGTCAGCGCCGAGGACGTCGCCACCACCTTGGCGCCGGACACGTAGATGCCGGCGTCCGTCTCCCTGTTGATGTGGACGAAGACATCCTTCACCTGTTCGGCCGGCTTGTGGCGGTCGATCGGCGGGTTGACGATGGCGTGGTTCATGAACAACGCGGCTTCCTGCGCGCGTTTGTGCCAGGACAGGGCATTGTCCTTGAACGGCCCGTACCAGTCGGCATTGGCGCCGAGCGTGTTCATCAGCGCCGCCTTGTAGTCGGGCGTGCGGCCCATCCAGCCATAGGACATGCGCGACCACTCCGCGATCGCCGTCTGCTGGGCAACAAGCTCGGCGGAAGACTTGGCAACGCGGAAATATTTGTGGGTGTAGCCGCCCGAGCCGGTGTCGGTTGGTGACGTCAGCGCGTCCCGCCGCTTTGGATCATGCAGGGCGTCGTAGAGGCGCGCCAGCGACCGCGCCGAATTGCGCATCGCCGGATGCGTGGTGACGTCGGCAATGCGTTCGCCGTTGATATAGACCTCGCGGCGATCGCGCAGGCTCTCCAGATACTCGGCCCCGGTGAATGGGCGTGCCTTATCGGTGCGGAAGTCTTCTGATCGCATGATGGTCCTCCTCTTAAGCCGTAACCCTAGCGCCCTGGGCATCGATCGGTTATGGACGGAACGGCAAAACCGATTGGACTTTTTCCGGCGTCATGAGCCAGAGATCCATCCCCGACTTCTTCGTCTATGGCGAGCCGGTGCGGCCGCTCGATGTCGGTTTTCTGCATGTCGAGACGGTGCTTGCGCGCGGCAATATCCATCTTGGTGAGGTCGCCGCGCACAAGCACCCGCAGATGGGTCAGATCACCTTCTGGACCAGCGGCTCCGGTACCTACCGCATCGAAGACCGATCCTGGGACTTTTCGGCGCCTGCCGTGAGTTTCGTGCCGAGCACTATCGTGCACGGCTTCTCGATCGGCCCCGGCACCGACGCCATCGTCGTCTCGGTCGCCGACGGCGCGCTTGCGGCCATCGCGGCTCACAGCCTGCTGCCGCTGGACCGGCCGGTCTTTGCCGACGGCATGCCGCAGCACGCAGCGTGGGCCAGATTGGCGGCGGTGCTGGAGATGATCGCCGCCGAATACGCCGAGGCGCAAGCCGGCAAAGACAGGGTCCTGCAGGCGCTGATCGCCGTCGCGCTCTCCCACATCGCGCGCCTCAGTCCCGAGACAAAGGATGCCACGGCGTCTTCTGATGCCTCACTGGCGTTGGGGCTGCGCCGGCTCGCCGATGCGCATTTCCGCGACAACTGGCCTGTTGATCGCTACGTCGAGGCGCTGGCCACGACGCCGCATCTTCTCGACAAGGCCAGCCGCGCGGTGCTGGGCAGCGGCGTCAAACGCGTCGTCGGTGAGCGACGGCTGCTGGAGGCCAAGCGGCTGCTGTTGTTCACCGTACGCTCGGTCGAGGACATCGCCTACGAGATCGGCTTCGACGACCCGGCGTATTTTTCACGATTCTTTCGCGCGCGGGTCGGCGAAGCGCCCGCGTCCTGGCGGCGGAAACAGTTGCAGGGTCATTGATGGGTGACCATGGATGCGGACCTTGGCGCGCCGTTCCGGCGCGAGCCCGCTTCCGCCAGGGCGTTGGCTTCCCGACCGGCCATGATGCAGCCACAGCCACTTTTTCGTGAAGCTGAACGGGTTGATCCGCTCGCCTGTCTGCCTAGGTAGAAAGGAGCGGCGGGCGCCACGCAAAATCTGACAATCGGGCAAATCTGACAGTCGGCATGATATTTTCCTGCATTCGAAAGCTTGGCCTCGCTGCTCTCTGTGTCGCCATCCAGTCTTCCTGCGTCGTTCCCGACGACACGTCGCGTATCGCCAAGGTTGATCCAACGGCGGCGGCTGCCCGCAAGGAGATGGTCGGCCTCAGCGAAGCCGATGTTCGAATGTGCGCCGGGTTTCCGACCGCCACCGCCGACGCCGGCCAATCGGGCCAGATCTGGACCTACAAGCGCATCGTCCAGCGCGGCAATCTCAGCATTGTGGTTCCGACGTTGGCGGTCGGCGCGATCCCGGCGGTCGGCGGCTCCGTCAATGTCGCTCCCGGCGGCTATTGCGATACGCAAATTCGCATGGTCGATGGCCGCGTCGCCGAAGTTGCCTATGCCGGCGACAACAATTTGCCGAACAGGCGCGACGCGCTTTGTGTCAGCACGGTGGACGCCTGTGTGACCTATGCCCGCCAACTCGGCCAGAGGCCGGCGGCCAAATAGCCGGCGGCAGCGAAACGGCGATGGCAGGTCATGCAAATGTCATTGAGGGCTTGACTGACCCGCCGGACCGAATACGCTAGCGCAAAATACCGGCTCTGATTGCCGGGCGGCAAAAATGCCTCGTATGCCTCGCCCTTCCGGCGCAGGCTGCGAGGCATTGTCATTTCTGGGGTCCTGTTTGAAACGGCGCATCGAGATCGGCATCCTGTATTCCCGCTCGGGGAGCTATCAGCTCGTCTCCGATGCGTGCCGCATCGGCGCCATGCGCGCCATAGCCGACATCAACGCCGATCGCAGCTCAGGCATCGAACTGGTGCCGGTGGAGCGCGATCCGCAAAGCAATGCGGACCGCTACGCAACGCTTTGCGAAGATATCTTCAAGACCAGCAGCGCACGCCATGTCATCGGCTGCGTCACCTCCTGGAGCCGCAAGGAAACCATTCCGGTCTTGGAGAAAGCCGGCGGCATGCTCTGGTACGCCTGCCCCTATGAGGGCTTCGAAGCCAATGAGCATGTCGTCTACATGCACGCCTGCCCCAACCAGCATCTGGTGCCGCTGATGGCGCATGTCGTGCCGCGTTTCGGCGCCAACGGCTTCCTGCTCGGCTCGAACTACATCTGGGGCTGGGAGATGAATCGCGTCGCGCGCGACCTGATCGCGGATGCCGGCGGCAAGGTGCTGGGCGAACGCTATCTGCGCATCGGCGAGACCGACGTGTCGCGGCTGATCGCGGAGATCCGCGCCACGCGGCCGAACTTCATCCTCAACAATTTGATCGGCACCTCGTCCTACGCCTTCCTCGCGGCCTATCGCGACCTGGGTCACGAGGATGCCGCCTTCAGTCCCGGGACTTGCCCCGTCATCTCCTGCAACCTGACCGAAGGTGAGCTGCCGGCGATCGGTGAATCCGGCAAGGGACATCTGTCGGTCGGGCCGTATTTCGCGCCGCGCCCGGCTGCCTTTGCCTCATCCTTCGAGGCCTCCGCCTATGCCTCGGTGCAGGTGATGGCCGACGTGCTCTCCAGCAATCCCGACGCCGGTCCGGCGGAATTCTCCAAAGCCTTCGCCGAACGCCGCTTCTCCACCCGGCTCGGTCCGATCGCCATCGACGCCCACTCGCAGCACGCGACACTGCCGGTGATCATCGGGCGCATCGCGGACGGCTTCTTCGAGGTCGTCAGCCGCGAAGACGAAGTCGCGCCGGATCCGTATCTGTCGCGCTACGACCCGGCAAAAACATTCGGCCGCCCGCGCCTGAGGGTGGTGTCGTGACCAGAGCCCCACGCATCCCCAATCTCGGCGGCGCCAGGGCGTTTATCCTGCATCGCCCACATCCGACGGTGCAGGCGATCACCAGGCAATTGTCGGCCATCGGGCTGATCACGCTGGATTGCTGGCCGGAACTGCCGCCCGAGACGCTGGCCGCCGATTTCGTCTTCTTCGACGCCGATCTCGGCTTTGACGAGCAGTTTCCGTGGAAGCCGGGCGAGGCACCGATGCCGCTGGTGGCGCTGATCGGTTCCGAGGCGCCGGGCCGCATCGAATGGGCGCTGTCGCATAAGGCCGATGCGCAGCTGCTGAAGCCGGTCGGCAATGCCGGCGTCTACAGCGCGCTGCTGATCGCGCGCCAGAGTTTCGAGGCGCGAAAACACCTGGCCAGCGAGATCGCCTCGCTTCGCCAGCGCGTTGCCGAACGCCAGACCATCGTTCGCGCGGTGACGGCACTGGCGAAAGGCGCCGATGACGGCCGCGCCTATGCGCAGCTGCGCTCGCTGGCGATGAGCTGGCAGATCAGCGTCGAGGATGCCGCGCGGCGGATCGTGGCAATGACAAGCGAAGAAGCAACGGGCGAAGAAGGCGACGATGACCAGTCCCATCGCGCCTGATCTCACCGCGCCAGGGCGCATGCCGGTCAAGCCGCGCGCCGGCGTCTGGCGCCGGCTGGTCAGGCGCCGTCTGGCTCTGCTCGGG
>NZ_RZRA01000425.1:0-4660 GCF_003998945.1 Mesorhizobium sp. M7A.F.Ca.CA.003.01.2.1
TAGCCCGGCTGCTGCGCGTAGCCCAATGGCTGCGCGTAGGGATAGAGCTGCGGCCCGGAATATGGCCGCTGCGTCATCATGGGAGGCGGCAGTGGCGGCTGCGCCGTCTGCTGCGGATGGCCGCCGGGCTGGAAAGGTGGTGCCGGGTATGCTGTCGCGGCCGCCTGCCGGGGCTCGAAGGCCGGCGCCGGCCGGGGATAGGCGCGGTATTGCGGATCCTGCGTTGGCTCCCCGTTTTCGGCAGAGGCCCATTCGACGGTATCGAACGGCTCCTCCCGGGATGGCCTGCGGGAGACGGACTTGTGCAGCCTCGACAGCAAGGCACCGATCCGGCCGGGACCTTCTGCCGGCGAGGCCTCGGCTTGCTGGACAGGCGGTGGCACGGCCGGCGGTGGTGATGCAGGCGGGGGTGTCGATGGCTGCGGCGCTGGTGGTAATGGCGGCGCCGGCGGCGGCGCTGCCCGATATGCCTTGTCTTCGTAAGGCGTCCGGCGTTCGTCCGTGCCATGGTCGCGACGCGAGCGCGAATTGGCGGTGTCACGCAGGCTCTCATAGGCGCCACGCATGGCTCCGAGGCCAATGCCGGAGGCGAAACCCAGCAACAGGCCGGCGAGCGCGACCACGACCCGCGACGGCCCGTTCGGCTCAAGCGGCGCGAAGGCCTTCGAGATCACATTGATGTTGGCGGTGTTGATGTCCTTCTGCTCGCCGGTCTCCTTGGCGCGCAGCAGGTACTGTTCGTAGACGGAACGCTTGGCGGTCGCCTCGCGCTCCAGTTCGCGCATCGACACGAGGTCGCTGTTGACGTCGCCGCTGCGGACCTTCAGCTGCGCCAGGCGAGAGGCAAGATCCTGTTCGAGCTGGACGGCGCGCTTGAGGTCGACCTGCAGCGACGAGCCGATGCGGCGCAGCTCCGAGGCGATGCGTTCGCGTGCGCCGGCAATCTGGGCATTGATCGCCTGGAGTTCGGGGTGACGCGGGCCGAGCCGGATGGCGGCGCGGTCAGCTTCCTGCTTGAGCGACGCATATTGCGAACGCAGATCGCTCATCGTGTTGGAGTTGATCTCCTCCGGCAAGGTACCGGTGAGAACCGAATTGACGTCGACCGAACGCGCCGAGGCCGCCCGGGCGTTGAGTTCCAGGGTCCGGGCGCGCGCGACCGACAGCTGCTCGTTGAGTTTCAGCATCTCATCGTCGCTGATGAGATGGCCCTGCGCGTCAACGAGATCGTGCGTGGCCCTGAAATCCTCGACCTTGCGCTCGGCTGCCTCGACGCCCTTGCGCAACTCGTCAAGCCTGGCCGTCAGTTCGTCGGTGGCGCGGCCTGCGGTGTCCGACTGTATCTGGCCGAAAGTCTGCAGGAAGACATCCGTCATCGTGTTGGCGATGAGGGCCGATTTCTCGCCATTCTGCGTGGTGGCGCTGACGGTGATGACGAAGGTCTTGCCGCCGCGCTCGACCGAAAGGCTCTCAGCCAGATTGCCGACAGCAAGCGCGCGGCGACGGCTGTCGTCGACACCCCCCGGCCCATCATTGCGGGACAGGATGGAGCGAATGAGCGACATGACACTGAGGCCGCCGCCGCCTTGCCCATTGAATTCCGGGTCGTTGACCAGATTGAGCTTGTCGACGACCTTGTTGAGAACAGTGCCTGATGTCAGCACCCGGACCTGGTTCTCGACGATGGCCAGCGTGGCGTCGGAAGCGACGACCGACTGGGTGAGATCGCGGTCGGTGAGCTTCAGGTCGCGCGGGTCGACGATCAGTTCGGTGGTGGCCTCATATTTCTTCGGCGTCGACAGCGCGATGGTGATGCCGAGCGCGGCGCCCAGCAGTGTCGTCGTCACGATCAGCAGCTTCGACTTGCCGACACCGCGCACCACCTGCATCGGATCGATCAGCGGCTTCCACTGCTGGCTGTCCATGCCGTCGTTTCGGGATAACGACGCGTCGCCTGCAGCGTAAGGTTCCGATGTATGATCGGCGCGACGAGCGCCAGCGGTTTCGGCGGCACCAGGCTGTGTCCGCGGCGAGGTTTGCGCGCGGTAAGCTTGCTCACGATCCCCGTCGGCCGCGACCGGATCCGACAGTTTCGGGTTGCGCGCCTCGCGCTGCGAGCGGGCGAGGCGATGACGCGTGGCGGCATCCTCGCGCCATGACGGGTCTGCCCGGTCGCCGATCGAGACCAGCGACGCGTCGGGTTCGTCGCCACGCACAGCCTGGCCCAGCGCCAGCAACGAGCGCTCGCGCTTCCAGTCTTCGCGGTTTTCCCTGTCGACCATCGTCTGGAACTTTACCCTTGGCGACCTGCGAACGGAGATTGGCCATTCGTTAAGCCACGCTAAACAGGCATGGAAAACAAAAGGTTAATTTTCCCGCGCCGAAGCGTCGGTTTCTCGTTTCGGTTGCATCTATTTTCGACACAAGCCCAGCCGCCAGAACGGCACGTTAAGTTTTCCGGCCTAGGCTCTCCTTGAGACATGACGCAGGCCAGTGACATACCGCAAAGGCGGCCCCTCGCCCGGATCGGCAGCTTTTTGGCCGAACGACGGGGGCTGCTTCGCGACTATTTCTCAGCGATCAGCGGTGCCGGTGGGCGACTGGTGTTTTCGCTGGCCTATTTCATCGCGCTGGCCAACACGCTGTCGATATCCGAATTCGGCATGTTCGCCACCGCGTCGGCGGCCGGCGTCATGCTGTCGCGCATCCTCGCCTTTGGGTTCATCTCGGCGCTTTACCGCACCGCCACCATCCGTCCCAATCTGATCGGCACCTTTTCCGCCGGCTTCCTGCTGCTCGGCGTGCTGTCGCTGCCGCTGCTGGCCGCTGCCTCGTTCGGCGTCTATCTGCTTTTCTTTGCCGACACCGTGCCGCTGTCGGTGTTTGCGGCAATCGTCTTTGCCGAAGCGCTGTTGTGGCGGCCGGTGGAGGTGGCGCTGATCGTCAACAACGGCCTGGGCAAGTTCGGCCGCGCCGCGCTGCTGGCCATCCTGGCGACCGCGCTGCGGGCGCTCGGCGCGGTGCTGTTCATGTTCTCAGCGCAACACAGCGTCTGGATATGGTCCTGGTTCTATATCGGCGCCAATGCCGCCTCGCTGCTGATCGCCTTCGGCTTCTTCTACCCGCGCCAGAGGCTGCGGCTGCGCGTCGAGCTTTATCTCAGGCGATTGGCCGATTCCATCTATGTGGCCGGCGCCGAAGTGCTGTTCTACCTGCAGATGGAGTTCGACAAGCTGCTCGTGCTGGCGATCGGCGGCCCGCATCTGGCCGGCATCTACGCCATCATCATGCGGCTGGTCGACCTGACGGCGATTCCGATCCGCACCTTCTCGATGATGCTGGTGCAGCGCATGATGCGCGCGCCGGAACTGTTGTCGCGTCTGGCGGTCAAGAGCGGCATCGAAGGCGGTGTGTTCGCGGTTTCGACGCTGGCGCTGCTGACACTTGGCATCGTGCTGCATTTCTTCCCCAATGCACTCGGCAAGAATGTCGCCGAGGCTGCCCCGCTGGTGGTGCTGGCAATCTGCGTGCCGGGATTGCGCAATCTTGTCGAATACCAGGCCGAGCTTTTGTTCGCACGCGGCCAAACGCTGGTGCGGGCGCTCAATCTCGGCCTGCTCGCCGGATTGAAGGCGCTGTTGCTGACTTATGTGCTGACGACCATCCTCGACACGCCGAAGCTGGTGCTGTCGCTCAATGTCGTCTTCCTGCTTCTGTATCTCGCCTCGACGCTGCTCACCTATTCGGCGATGCGCAAGCCGGCAAAGCCCGTATAGGGCTTTCTCATTTGTGCATGACTTCTGGACAAACGGAAATCGTTTGTCCGAGAAAACCGGTTTCCGCTTTTCGGGATGATCTAATCCAACCCAATCAGACGGCGGATGCGGCCGATATCGGTGCCGATGAAGGATTGCATGCCGATCGCCACCTGCTCCGGCGCCATGGCGGCAACGAAGCGGCGGAACTCGTCATCCGAAAGCGCTTCGCCGGTCCAGTGCACGCGGCAGAACTCTTCGGAACCGTGGAAGTGGCCGGCTCCGTCCAGCAGATCGTCGACATAGCGGCCGTAGATCATGCATTCGGAGAATTTGCGTGCCGAGCCGACGACCTCGACCCAGTTGCGACCATGGACCCTTTCGATCGCACCGCACATCGCCAGCACGGTGTCGCGCCGCCACGCGATCAGCGTCGAGATGTAGTCATGGTTCGACGTCCGGGACGGGTCGATGCCGAGTGCCGAGCCGGCGTTGCGCGACCAGATGCGATGCTCCTCATGACCTTCGTCCGCCAGCACACCGTCGCGGCGGAACAGGCGCACCTTGTCGTCGCGCCAGAAGGCGCCGCAGTCGAAAGGTTTCAGGAAGGCAACATCGGAATCGCAGAAGATGAGCACGTCTTGAGATGCATGCGCTGATATGGCGATGCGGCGCAACTGCTGCACATGCCAGCCGCGCAGCGGCTGGGTCTTCAGGCTGAGCCAGACGCGCCGGCGAAACAGGCTGAACGGATCGTCGAAGGCGTGCAGCCAGCGCGGCAGCAATTCCCGCTCGTCGACCACCGTGCGGCGGCCGGTTTCCAATTGGCGAAACAGGCCGACATCGCGATGCTCGACCAGGATGTAATGGTGCGCCGCGCCGGAAACATGGCGATCAAGTGTCTC
>NZ_RZRA01000426.1:0-4659 GCF_003998945.1 Mesorhizobium sp. M7A.F.Ca.CA.003.01.2.1
GCGTGATGCCGATGCCGCCGACGACGAACAGCGTCTTGATCGCATCGCGGCGCAGCGGGAAGTTGTTGCGTGGCTCGGAAATCGCCAGCACGTCGCCCTCTCGCACCGTCTCATGCATGCATTTCGAGCCACCCTTGGAGTCCCGTTCCAGCTTGACGCCGATGGTGAAGCTGTCGGTTTCACCAGGACCGTTGGTGATCGAATACTGCCTGATCTCGCCATTGGGCATGTGGACGTCGATATGAGCTCCAGGCTGGAACGTCGGCAGGATGCCCTTGATCGGACGAAGCTCGAAGCCTGCGATCCCGTCGGCGGTCTGCCATTTTCTGGCCACGCTGACACGCAGCGCAGCCTTGCGGCCATGCGTGGTCACCTCAGGCATTTCGGCGAGTTCGGCCGAGACCCGTTCGTAGACCGGCTCGAGCGGCGCCGGCGCCGGCGCGTTCGCCACGTCGCGCTCGACCTCGTCGCGCAGCTTGGAAAGCCGCTCATTGTGGTGACGCAGAATGGCAATGCGCGCGGCGCCCTCGGCCTCCTGATCGAGCACGCCGCGGATCACCGAACGGTTGGAATCGACCGGCTGCACGAAGAAAACGCCCTGCGTCTCGGCGCCGCTGGCTCGCGAGCGAAGCGCCACAGCGAAATCCTGGGCGGCTTCGACGAGAATGTCGGCGCCCTCGCCGTCGATCGCTCCGTTGGGTTGAAAGCGATAGGCTCTCAGCCTCTCGACGACTTTGTCGGCCGGCGCGTTGACCGCGATGCCGCGCAAGGCGAGGAGCTTGTCTTCGGCGAGGCCGGCAATCTCAGGCACCTCCCCGCGCGGCTCTTCCGAGGACCAGACCAAGCCATAACGTTCGACCGCCGGAAAAGTGCGGTTGGTGATGGTGCGGGCGGGTGCATCGGCCGGATGAGCCGGGATATAGGTGCAGCCAGCGGTGCGGTTCGAATAACGCCAGCCGTGATACTGGCATTTCAGTTCGCGCCCGTCATTGATGCCGATCGACAGCCTGACGCCGCGATGCAGGCAGCGGTTCTCCCAGATGTTGACGTAACCGTCATCGGCCCGCCACACGGCGAATTCCCGGCCCAGCAACTGGCCGTGGAAAACGTGGCGAAACGGCAAATCATGGGCAGCGGCGATCGGATGCCACCGGCTTCTGGCTTCTTCCAACATCAATCGTCTCCAAAATGTCTGTCAGGCTGCAGCCGGGATGACCCCGTAGGTCACGCCCTTCTGGCTGAGCCAGCGCCGGTAGGCGATGGCCGACTTGTCAGCGCGGATCGGCGTCTCGGCGCGCGGATCGAGCGGCAGGCGCTTCGGCACCTGGTTTTCCAGGATCGGCTTGTCCTGGCCGAAGATCGTCTGCTGGAAACGCTTGATCACCTTGTCTTCATTGTCTTCGTCGAGCACGCAAAGCAGCATGTGGGCGCGCACATGCTCCTGGTCGACCGGCTGCAGGAAGACGGCGATGACATCGCGCCGGGTCTCGTCGACCGGGCTCGATTTATAGAGCACCGAGCAATAGGGATGCGGCACGCGATAGACGTAGTCGACGTCGGCGCCGCCATCGGACGCCGTCGACGCCATCGGCTGGAAGAAGCGGCAGCGCGTGGCCAGGATCTCGTCGCGATCGACGGAGATCTCGACGTCGTATTCCTTGACTTCGGTATGCGGCTCGACGCCGAGTATGTCGGTATGCACATAGGGGAAGTGGCCCATGTCGAGAAAGTTCTCGATGGCGCGTGGCGCCGAGACGTTGACGCCGAACGTTGCCGCATTGAGCTTGCGGCGGTCCGGCTCTTGATATTCGGGGATCGGGAACAGCTCGGCCGGCGGCGACCCGAGCGAAGTCCAGACATAGCCATAGGCGCTTATTGCAGGCAGCCTGTCGGCGGGTGGAATATGGTCAGCCCTTTGCACATCGGGACGCGAGCGCCAGACGACGGGCTCGCCATCCGCGTCCACCGCAAAGCTGAGGCGCTCCTCGAGCAGAACGGTCTCCTGGACGGCGCCGGGAGCAGCTTCCGCGATGGCGCCCACGGGATGCCAGAGATTGAGGATCACGGGATCAGCGCATTTCGTCATCATGTTATCCCTTCAAATACCCTCGGACGTCATCAGATCTGTGCCGGTATCGCACCATAGGTGACCGCCCTGTCACGCAGCCAGCGCCGATAGGAAACCGAGACGGCATCGGCGCGGATCGGCGTCTCGGCGCGCGGATCGAGCGGCAGGCGCTTGGGGACCTGGTTTTCCAGGATCGGCTTGTCCTGCGCGAAGATCAATTGCATGAAACTGCGCACCGTCGCCGCATCCATGCCCTCCTTGAGGTAGCAGAGATAGGGATGCGCGACGCAGTTCTCCTCGTCGACCGGCTGCACGAACAGCGTGATGACATCCAGCCTCCCCTTCTGGATCGGATTGCTCTTGTAGAGCGCCACCGTATAGGGCCGGATCACCTTGTAGATGTACTCGACGACGAACCCTTCCTTCGCGGTCGGCGACGCGATGGGCTGGTAGAATTTGCATTCGGTCGCCAGCACCTCGTCCTGGGGCGTGATTTCCACCTTGTAAGGCACGACCTCGGTATGCGGCTCCTCGCCGAGCCAGCCTGTGTGGATGAAGGGGAAATGCCCCATGTCGAGAAAATTCTCGACGGCGCGAAGGCCCGACACCTTGACCGCGATCGAGCCGCCGC
The DNA here is from genome assembly GCF_003998945.1 of Mesorhizobium sp. M7A.F.Ca.CA.003.01.2.1. Lineage (NCBI taxonomy): Bacteria > Pseudomonadati > Pseudomonadota > Alphaproteobacteria > Hyphomicrobiales > Phyllobacteriaceae > Mesorhizobium > Mesorhizobium sp. M7A.F.Ca.CA.003.01.2.1. The sequence continues at coordinate 2,700 of NZ_RZRA01000426.1, forward strand.
TGACCAGATGTCGATCCGCCTCGTTGGCCTCGGGGATGTAGATGATGTCGCGCCAGGGTTTGTCCAGACAGGTCCAGACGAAGCCATAGCGCTCGGCGCTCTTCAACACGTCGCCGGTATCGTTGCGAACGACTTCGATCTTGTTTGAATGTTTTCGAACGACGAGATCGACCCCAAGCAGACGGGTCGAAAAGGGCACATCCTGGCTGAGCGATTCCTGGTCAGCGACGATATGCCAGTCGTTCAGAAGCTCGCGGTCGACGCAACGGGTTGCCATCGGCATCCCTCCCAACTCGGCTAGCCCTTCACCACGAACCTAGCCTGACGTTTCGCAATGACGAAATCACAAGATTGGATACCAATCAATGATTTTTTGTCAGCCAAAATCATTTTTTGTGTTGACAGACTATGATGATTGAATTCCGATATGGAAAACCTGAACCTGGGATATGGCACATCCCGAAGCGTCATGTCTTCATCATGGAAAGCCTGCTGATCATGTCGTCGCAAAGGCGGAGAACCGTGCCTTGAGCAGCCGCTCCCAGACGATCGCGGACACGCTGACCCGCGCCATCATCGACCATCGGCTGGTGCCCGGCTGCAAGCTCGGCGAGCGCGAGCTTGCCGAGATATTCGATGTCAGCCGCATCGTGGTGCGTCAGGCCCTGATACGGCTCGCCGATGACGGGCTGGCGCAGATCGAGCGCAACCGCGGCGCCTTCGTCGCCAGGCCAAGCATGCAGGAGGCAATGGAGATTTACGACGCGCTGACCCTTGTCGAACAGGGGGTGGCGGCCCAGCTCAGCGATCGCCTTGGCCCCGCCGGATGGGCCGAGCTGCGCCAGCATGTCGAACGCCAGCGCCAGGCAGTCGCCGCCGGCAACGATGCGCTGGCCGACGTGCTCGGCCAGGAATTCCACACGGTGTTCGTGCGCCTTAGCCGCAACAAGGTGATGCAGGAAATCCATGCCCAGCTGGTGCGCCGCACGACGCTGCTGCGCTCGCTCATTTCAGCCGATTTCGACTATTGCAATCTGCTCGACGATCATTCGAGGGTCGTCGACCTCCTGGAAAAGGGCCGCCTGAAACAGGCCATGGACCTGATCGACACGCATCACCGCACCGTGGTGCGCGGCTATATCATGGATCGCGACGTGTTTCCGGAGATGACGCCTGCCGAAGCGCTCGCACCCTATCTCGACGGCAAGGCCGACGGAGCGACGATATCGGCTGGATTGAGGCAGGCAAAACCATCCGGGAATGGCGACGGCGCGGTGCACGCGCACGTCCATCTCCCTAACAAAGACCGGGCATCGACAAGCCGGGCATCAACCAAAAAAACCAACAGAGGGTTACCGACATGAACGACCTGACAAGACGCGGATTCCTGAAATACAGCGGTGCGCTGGGTGCTGCGCTCGGTGCCGGAGGGCTGAGCACGGTCGCCAAGGCTCAAGAGGTGCTCAAGATCGGCGTCGTCTACGTCTCGCCGATCGCCGAAATCGGCTGGACCAAGCAGCACAGCCTTGGCGTCGAGGCGATCAAAGCCGCGTTCGGCGACAAGGCCGAACTCACCGTCATCGACAACATCTTCATGCCGCAGGATGCGGAGCGCATTTTCCGCGAGCTGGCCAGCGCCGGCAACAAACTGATCTTCGGCACCAGCTTTTCGCACGGAACGCCCATGCAGAAAGTGGCGCCGCGGTTCCCCAAGGTGGCTTTCGAACATTGCTCCGGCATCGTCCACCTTGCCAATCTGGGTACCTTTGAAGCCAAATATTACGAGGGCACTTTCGTCGCCGGCGCGGCCGGCGGCTACATGTCGAAATCGGGCAAGATTGGTTTCATCGGCGGCTTTCCGATTCCGGATATCGTCGGCCCGGCCAACGCGCTGCTGCTCGGTGCGCAAAGCGTCAATCCGAACGCCACCTGCAACGCCATCTTCCTCAATTCCTGGCTC
>NZ_RZRA01000427.1:0-4655 GCF_003998945.1 Mesorhizobium sp. M7A.F.Ca.CA.003.01.2.1
TGCCTGGGCGCATCGACGACCTCGGTGTCGAGATGGCCTCGAACGAAACGATCAAGCAGGCGGTGATGGCTGGTCTGGGCATCGCCTTCATCTCTGCTCACACCATCGCTGCGGAAACCGAGGCCGGCCGGCTTGTCATCCTCGACGTTGTCGGCATGCCGATCCGCCGACAATGGTTCTCGGTGATGCGAACCGATCACGCAATCTCGCCGGCGATGGCCACATTCAACGATTTCCTGATGCGCAAGGGCGCAATGTACCTGCCCCTTTTCGGAAAGCTGTATCCAGACAAGGCTGGATGACACTGCACGAGCGCAACGGATGAAAGTCCGGTGGAGAACGCCCGCGCTCGTTGGTATTATATAAGCGATATGTTATGTTGCAGTGCGAAAGAGCGGGGGCCACGTCCTTTCACACCGTAAGCGATCTGTATGTGCAACCCCTGCAGACTGTTCGGAACTCTCCCGGGTATGGGTTCGGGAATTCGATGGGGAAAAGGGGTAATGCTTTACACACTCGTTATGATGGTCTGCCTGACGGATGGACCGCGGACCTGCGAACAACGCGAGGAAATGGTAGACGGTCTGGCGATGAATCCCGGGACTGCCTTCATGCAGGCGCAGCCGCTGGTGGCAAGGTGGATCGAGACGCATCCCGGTTATTTCGTGCAGCGCTGGCGTGTGCTGCCTGGCAGAGAGTCGTGAGACAGGCGGCCAAGGTCTATTTCTTCACGATGAGCGTTTCCGAGACAGTCTTCGACAACTGGTAAAGCCGCTGCTCGATTATCGTCGGCACATCGCAGACATAAGTCAGCGACTGGACGCGTTCGTTGAAAATTCGCGTCGCGAAATTCAGTTGATCGGTTCGCCGTTCTACTTCGTCCGGATCCGCATCGGCCTTGGCGCGCAGCGCGTCCACTTCGGATGCTTCCTTGCGCAACTGTGCCGCCATTTCCAGCTGTTTGTGGGCATAGCGGGAGATGCCGGAGATCACGTGCGAACGCTCGGCGTCCATGTGATCGAACATTCCCTGCACCAGCATCGTCATTTTGGTTGCGACCTGCTCGGGCGGTAGGGAAGTCGCGAAATCCTTGATCTCCTTCTGGGCTTGTGCAATCGGCGTCCGCCGGGCCGCCACAGCATCGACAAGCGCCGACACGCCTGGATCCTTCGCCCAATCCTTCGCGGTCGCCGGAAGCTCCGGCCCATTCCAGATCTGGCCAAGCGAGAGCTGTGGCACCTTACGCTGCATGCAGGGCCAGTCGGGATCGGTGTTTGCCGCGGCGGCGCCCTCCATCGACGCAAGCGTGGTGACCAGAACCAGAGTGTGAACAAGTCTCATTCGCGCCATCAGGCGTTTCCTCCCATGTCCTGTTTGCGGATCACCAAACCGCGCGAAGGGTCGTATGCGATGATGGCGCCGCCCAGGAACAGCAGCGTGCAGCCGGCGACGACGCCCAGCGACAGCCATTCGATCTGCCCGTAGAAGGCAAAACGGATCAGTTCGACGGCATAGGTGAACGGGTTGCAGAGGCAGATCTTGTAGAGCAGGGGGCTCGCCTCCTGGATGCGCCACAAGGGATACAGCGCCGGAGACGCGAAATAGCCGGGAAAGATGACGAAGTTCATGATGCCGGCGAAGTTTTCAAGCTGCTTGATCAGCGAAGACAAGAGCATGCCGAGCGCGCAAAGCATCATGCCCGACAGGAACAGTGCCGGCAGAACATAGAGATAGCCGAGTGGCGGCGCTTTGACGCCCCACAACCAGGCAACGATCAGGAACGCGTAGACCTGCACGATCGATACGGCCACACCGGCCAGCATCTTCGACACCAGCAGGAACCAGCGCGGAAACGGGCTGACCAGCAGGATGCGCATGTTGCCCATCTCGCGGTCGTAGACCATCGACAGTGAAGACTGCATGCCGGAAAACAGCAGGATCATGCCGCAAAGGCCCGGCGTGATATAGACCTCGTAGAGCACATAGGTCTTGTAGGGCGGGATGATCGACACGCCAAGCACCTGGCGAAAGCCGGCCGCGAAGATGAACAGCCAGACCAGCGGCCGGACCAGCGAGGAAATGAAGCGTTCGCGCTGGTGCAGGAAGCGCAGGCACTCGCGCAGGACGACGCCTTTCAGGCAAATGAGATAGTGGCGCAGGCCGAATGGCTCGGACCGCACCGGCATGATGCCGGCGACCTTTCCGGGCATCGAAGGGGCGCTCATGGCGACGTCTCCGTCATGCCCGCCGCATCGACGCGGCTGAGCTTCGAAAAGGTTTCGCGAATCGAACTTCCGCCGTTCGCACGGATCACATCCGACACCTTGCCGCTGGCGACCAGGTCACCCCGCCGCAGTATGATGACATGGTCGGCGTCTTCGACTTCGTCGATCAGATGCGTGGCCCAGAGCACGCCGATGCCCTCTGCTTGGACGAGCTTGCGGATGGTGGCGAGGATGCCCGCGCGAGATTCGATATCCAGGCCGACGGTCGCCTCGTCAAGCAGGAGCAGGGAAGGTCGGTGCAGCAGCGCCCTGGCGATTTCGATGCGCCGCATCTGACCGCCGGAGAGGCTGCGTGCCTTGTCATGCTGGCGGCCCTGCATGTCGACCGTTTCCAGCAGCGCGGCAATGCGCTGGCGAGCTTCGCGTCCGCCAATGCCATGCAACGAGGCATGGTAGGAGAGATTCTGGTAGACGCTGAGGTCGAGATCGAGCGTGCGTGCCTGGAACACGATGCCGACCCGCCTGAGTGCTTCGCCGGACGCGCGGCGAATGTCATGGCTGAAGATGCGGATCGATCCGTGACGCGTGTCGTAGAGGTGGCTTATCAGTGAGAACAGCGTCGTCTTGCCGGCCCCGTTGAGGCCGAGCAGAACGGTGAAAGTCGCCGGCGCGATCGAGAAGGAGACGTCGTTGAGCGCCCGCTTCTGGCCATAGGAATGGCTGACGGCTCGGACATCGAGCGCCGCCACCTCGTCTCCCGGTCCGCTTGTCCTCATATGCTGCATACCGGATCGCTCCTTCAGGACGCGTTGGCCTATTGGCGCCCCTGATCGCCTTTTGTCTTACTTGATCGTAATCTTGCCCTTCAGTCCCTTGTCGGCAAGGTCGGGAACCGACCAGGTATATTCGCCCGGGCGAACGGTATGGAACTGCACCTGGATCGTTCCCGCGTCGTCGAATTCCAGCCAGGCCGGTCCGCCGTCCATATGCACTTCCAAATCGTTGATGACGATCTGGTCCATCCAGACATTGCGGAAGAGATCGGTCACGAACTTGTACTCGAAACCGCCCTTGGACGTGATCTTCCAGCGATAGCCCTGGCCGGCGATCAGCTCGAAGTCCTTCTGATTGACCGCATAGGTGGAATCGGCCGAACCGATAATCAATTCCGGCAGGTTCTTGCTGGCACGCGACGGTTTTGACGTCGCATCGTCGGCGTTTGCTACGATCGGAGCAAGGACAAATCCGGCGAGCGCGGCGAAGAAAAACCTACGGCAAAGTTTCATGTCTTGAGCCTCCCGATGATCAATGTCTGCTATTTGGGCGAAATGACCACACCCCAGGGCTGCTGGCCCACAGTGAGCGATTGGACCGGCTCGTCGGTGGCCGTGTCGATGAAGGTGATATCGTTGGAATTGCCATTCGTGGTGATCAGCGTTTTCTGGTCGGGCGTGAAGGCCAGATGCCAGACGCGCTGGCCGACGAGGATGTATTTTTCCACCTCATAAGTGTCGGTATTGATCACCGCGACATGGTTCGCCGGGCCGAGCGCGACATAGGCTTTCTTGCCATCGGCGCTGATGGCGATGCCTACCGGCTGGATGGTTTCGGCCCGCAGTCCCTGAATCGCGAACTGGATCTTCTTCACCACTTCGCGTTTGGCGTTGTCGATGACGCTGACGGTGCCGCCGACCTCGGCGCTGACCCAGACCTGCGAGCCGTCGGGCTTGAATTCGGCGAAGCGAGGGCGCGTGTCGACCAGCACATTGTCCGTCACCTCATGCGTGCCGGTGTCGATGAAATGCGCCATGCTGGTGGTTTCCGAGGTGTTGACCATGGTCTTGCCGTCGGGGCTGACACCCATGCCTTCCGGCTCCACGCCGACTGGTATCTCGGCCAGGACCTGCTTGCTTTCGACGTCGATGGCGGTGACGAGATTGTCGTCCTCATTGGCGACATAAAGCGTCTTGCCGTCGGGCGAGAGGACGAACAATTCGGGATCGGGGCCGGATGGCAGCGTACCGACGATTTCAAGTGTCGCGGTGTCGATGATTTGGATCGTGTCGTCATCGCTGGCGCATAGATAGACGAATTTGCCGTCATGCGAGATGGTGATGCCGCGAGGTCTCTGGCCGACTTCGACGGTCTTCACCACCTGCATCGTCGCCGTGTCGACGACGGTCATCGTGTTGTCCTTCTCGTTGGACACGTAAGCCGTATAGGCCGATGCCGGGCTGGCCGTGAAGCCGGCCGCGAGAATGGCGAATGCGCAAGCTCGTTTCTGCACGCAAATTCCTCCCGATTGACTCTACTTGAGAGCGCACTTCGTTTCCGGCTGATCGACACCGAGAGTGTCGAGTTCGGAGACCTGGTGAAGATAGCCCTCCTGTGGCGATGTCGAGACGACCGACTTGGTGTCGCCAAGCAAGA
>NZ_RZRA01000428.1:0-4649 GCF_003998945.1 Mesorhizobium sp. M7A.F.Ca.CA.003.01.2.1
CTCCTACGGTGCCCATTCCAACCTCTGCGTCAACCAGATCAACCGCTGGGCGACGCAGGCGCAGAAGGAAAAATACCTGCCGCCGCTGTGCTCGGGCGAGCGAGTCGGCGCGCTGGCGATGTCGGAATCCGGCGCCGGCTCGGACGTCGTCTCGCTGAAGCTGCGCGCCGAAAAGCGCAATGACCGCTACGTGCTCAACGGCACCAAGATGTGGATCACCAACGGGCCGGACGCCGAGACGCTGGTGGTCTATGCCAAGACGGATCCGGACCAGAAATCGCGCGGCATCACCGCCTTCATCGTCGAGAAGGCTTTTGCCGGATTTTCCGTGGCGCAAAAGCTCGACAAGCTCGGCATGCGCGGCTCCAACACCGGCGAGCTGGTGTTTAGGGATGTCGAGGTGCCCTTCGACAACGTGCTGCATGAGGAAGGGCGCGGCGTCGAAGTGCTGATGTCTGGCCTAGACTATGAGCGCACGGTGCTTGCCGGCGGCCCGATCGGCCTGATGGCGGCGTGCCTCGACGTGGCAATCCCCTATGTGCATGAGCGCAAGCAGTTCGGACAGGCGATCGGCGAGTTCCAACTGGTGCAGGGCAAGCTGGCCGACATGTACACGACGCTGAATGCCGCGCGCGCCTATGTCTATGCCGTCGCCGCCGCCTGCGATCGTGGCCAGACGACGCGCAAGGATGCCGCCGGCTGCGTGCTGTTTGCCGCCGAGAAGGCGACGCTGATGGCGCTCGACGCCATCCAGCTGCTTGGCGGCAACGGCTACATCAACGACTATCCAACCGGCCGCCTGTTGCGCGATGCCAAGCTCTACGAGATCGGCGCCGGCACCAGCGAAATCCGCCGCTGGCTGATCGGCCGCGAGATCATGGCGGAGGGGGTGTAGGTATGGCCACGTTGCAAACCCAGATCTCCCCCTCCTCCGAAACCTTCCGTGCCAACGCCGAGCGCATGCGGGCGCTGGTCGCCGACATTGCGGAAAAGGCCGCCACCGTCGAGCTCGGCGGTTCGGAGGAAGCGCGTGAGCGCCATGTCTCGCGCGGCAAGCTTCTGCCGCGCGAGCGCCTTGCGCAATTGCTGGATGTCGGCTCACCCTTCCTCGAGATCGGCCAGTTCGCGGCATGGTCGATGTATGGCGAGGAGATCTCTTCGGCCGGCATGATCGCCGGCATCGGCCGCGTCGAAGGCACCGAGGTGATGGTCGTCGTCAACGACGCCACCGTGAAGGGCGGCACCTATTATCCGCTGACCGTGAAGAAGCATTTGCGGGCGCAGGAGATCGCACTGCAGAACAATCTTCCCTGCATCTACCTCGTCGACAGCGGCGGCGCCAATCTGCCCAACCAGGAGGAGGTGTTTCCCGACCGCGAGCATTTCGGCCGCATCTTCTACAACCAGGCCAACATGTCGGCATCAGGCATTCCGCAGATCGCCTGCGTCATGGGTTCGTGCACGGCGGGCGGCGCCTATGTGCCGGCAATGTCCGACGAGACGATCATGGTGCGCAATCAGGCAACCATCTTCCTCGGCGGCCCGCCGCTGGTGAAGGCGGCGACGGGCGAGGATGTCAGTGCCGAGGATCTCGGCGGTGCGGATGTGCACACCAGGCTTTCCGGTGTTGCCGACCACTATGCGCTGGACGACGACCATGCCCTCGCCATCTGCCGGCGCATCGTCAAGAACCTGAATCGGAACAAGACTGTAAGCCTGAACTCTAGGAGAGCGATTCCGCCGCTTCATCCGGCGGATGAACTTTATGGCATCGTGCCGACCGACCTGCGCCAGCCCTATGACGCGCGCGAGGTCATCGCGCGCGTCGTCGACGGTTCCGAATTCGACGAGTTCAAGCAGAATTACGGCACCACGCTGATCACCGGCTTTGCCCATCTCCATGGCGTGCCGGTCGGCATCATCGCCAACAACGGCGTGCTGTTTTCCGAAAGCGCGCTGAAGGGCGCGCACTTCATCGAACTGTGCTGCCAGCGCAAAATTCCATTGGTCTTCCTGCAGAACATCACCGGCTTCATGGTCGGTCGAAAATATGAAGCAGGCGGCATCGCCAAGGATGGCGCCAAGCTGGTGATGGCGGTTGCCACCGCCAGGGTGCCGAAGGTGACTGTCATCATCGGCGGTTCGTTCGGCGCCGGCAATTACGGCATGTGCGGCCGCGCCTATTCACCGCGCTTCCTGTGGATGTGGCCGAACGCCCGCATCTCGGTGATGGGCGGCGAACAGGCGGCAACGGTGCTTGCCATGGTCAAACGCGAAGGCATCGAGCGCAAGGGCGGAGAATGGAGCGCCGAGGAAGAGGCGAAATTCAAGAAGCCTATCCTGATGAAATACGAGCATGAGGGCCATCCGCTCTATTCGTCCGCACGCCTCTGGGACGACGGTATCATCGATCCTGCAAAGACGCGCGACGTGCTGGCGCTCAGCCTGTCGGCCGCGCTCAACGCCGAAATCGAGGACACGCGCTTTGGCGTGTTTCGGATGTGAGAATGGACGGTCAACTTCGACAGCCAAACGGCGGAACTATACCGGCAGGCCGTTGCTGCCGTGTGAAAAGGCTGAACTGTATGGACCAAGCGATTGGTCAGTATAGGCGGCTTCGAATCTCAAACAGTGAACTGGCGGGGGGACAAAATATTCGCTACTGTTTATCCAGCATGGGGCAATGGGGACGGGCTGGAAATGAAACTGAAATATTGCCAGGGAACGGCTGCTTCGATACTTTCCGCATTTCTAATATTAACGGCGACCGGCATCAGCTCGGCGGAATCGCTCGCAGGACGCAAGGGAGACGTGCGTTTTCCGCCGACCTTGGGTTCGGGCGAATGCAACGTTGCCTACAAGGGTTACGTCGCGGCGAGCGGCCATTCGGCCTACGCCACAACCTTTTATTCGCGCGTTGTCGACCTCTACATCATCTGCGGGACGAAGCTCAACGCGCCGTCCCAGAAGGCGGCGGAAGAGACGGCGCTGCGCAATTGCCAGGCCGGGTTGACACGGTGGAAGCTCAAGACCGCGAGTGGCGGCTGCGCAATCTCGTCATCGAAATAAGCAACCGGCCGAGACTTTTTTGCGAATGGGGGAAGCAGAATGAAATCCGGGACCTGCAAACGAGCAGCCACCCCCATAGTGGCAGGCTTGCTGATGGTGGCGGCCTCCACCGCTGCCATGGCCGGATCGCTGGCAGGCAGCAAGGGCGACGTGCGCTACCCGGTGACCATTCCTATAGGAACCACCGGGGGCTGCGGGAAGGCCTATGCAGCGTATCTCGCAGCCGCAGGCCATTCGGCTTTCGCGGCGACGCCAATCGTTCCGGCGACCGAGTACTTCGTTTGCGGCGTGAAGCTGAATGCATCGTCACAAAAGGCGGCGGCGGAACTGGCACTGAAATCCTGTCAGGCCAGCAAAAGCAAATACAAGGTTACCGTCGCCGGCGCCTGCAGCATCGCCGCGTCCAAATAGACCGGAAAGCGCCCGGTTTTTCTCCTTGGGGAAGACAAAATGAAATCCACGAATTCCAAGCGAACAGCCATGGCGATATTGGCTGTATTGCTGGTGTTCGCAGCATCCGGAGCGGGCATGGCCGGCTCACTGGCGGGAAGCGAGGGAGACAAGCGTTTTCCGCCGTACCTGCCGCGAAATCCCAAGGATCCCTGCACCAAGGCCTACAAGGCCTATGTCGCGGCCGGTGGCCATTCAGCGTACGCAACCACTCCCTACGCACGGATAATGTCGTCGTACATAGTTTGCGGCGGCCACCTCAACGCACCATCTCAAAAGACGGCCGAAGAGTTGGCGATGAAATCCTGTCAGTCCACCCGCGGCCACTACAAAGTCACGACCGGCGGCAGTTGCGAGATCGCGGCCTCGAAGTAGGTACAGCCGACCGCAAGGTAGAGCACTTCCCTGGTAAGGGAGAGGTTTACTCCGAGGGCTTAAAAGGCTCGCGAGACAGCACCCCCCTCTGTCCTGCCGGTCAGAGGGGGGTGTTCAAGCGCCATGCTTCCCATGGACTTCGAACCTTACATGCGGAGGCTCCATGTTCGCCAAGATCCTGATCGCCAACCGCGGCGAGATCGCTTGCCGTGTCATCCGTACGGCTCGGAAGCTGGGCGTGCGTACCGTCGCCATCTATTCGGATGCCGACGCAAAATCCCTGCATGTCGAGATGGCCGACGAGGCGGTGCATATCGGCGCCTCGCCCGTCGGCGAAAGCTATCTGCGCGGCGACAAGATCATCGCGGCGGCCCTGGCAACGGGTGCGCAAGCCATTCATCCCGGCTACGGCTTCCTGTCGGAAAATCCCGATTTCGTCGACCAGGTGACAGCGGCGGGGCTTATTTTCATCGGCCCATCCGCGGCCTCTATCCGTGCCATGGGGCTGAAGGACGCCGCCAAGCGGCTGATGGAAAAGGCCGGCGTGCCGGTCGTGCCGGGCTATCATGGCGAGGCGCAGGAGATCGTGCTGCTTGCCTCCAAGGCGCGCGAGATCGGCTATCCAGTGCTGATCAAGGCGCGCGCCGGCGGCGGCGGCAAGGGCATGCGCCGGGTCGAGCATCCCGATGAGTTTTCCGAGGCGTTGTCCAGCGCACGGCGCGAGGCGAAAGCCGCGTTCGGCGACGACCGTGTGC
>NZ_RZRA01000429.1:0-4637 GCF_003998945.1 Mesorhizobium sp. M7A.F.Ca.CA.003.01.2.1
TTTCTCGTCTCTACCGGGGCGAGGAACACGATGGCGCCGCATTGAAATTATTGAACAATTTCAACCGGAAGCGCTACCAACGCGTATAAATTTTTAGCCATTTCCATGGTTTAACTGGATTTTGGTAGCGGGAGAGGGACTTGAACCCCCGACCCCAGGATTATGATTCCCGTGCTCTAACCAACTGAGCTACCCCGCCAGGGCGGCGAAAGGCCCGAAATCCGCCTCAAATCGAAGGGCATGTCGGGGGCGTTCGCCAAGGTCGCGCGGATATAAGGTTGGGAAGGTGAGCCTGTCAAGCTTCGAAGCAACCGGCTTGCCGGCTTATCGTCATTATCGAAAAGCTTTGCCGCGGCGACATTTGGTTGTCGCCGCCGGGGTTGAGTTCGAAGGGGCACGTCGCTATGTCTCGGCCACGAGTTTTTAGAGTTTGAAACAGATGAAGCCGCGCATAGCAGTCCTCGGTTGCGGATACTGGGGCAGCAACCACATCCGCACTCTCAAGGCGCTCGGCGCGCTGCACGCGGTCTCCGATACCAACCGGGCCCGCGCGGAAGGCTTTGCCAGCGAGCAGGACTGCCTGGCGATCGAGCCGGACCAGCTGTTCGTCCGTGACGATATCGACGCCATCGTCATGGCGCTGCCGCCGCAGTTCCATGCCGACCTTGCGGTACGTGCCGTCGAGAACGGCAAGGACGTGCTGGTGGAAAAGCCGATCGCGCTGACGGTGGCGGATGCCGAGCGTGCGGTGCAGGCGGCCAAGGACAATGGCCGCGTCTTCATGGTCGGCCATGTCCTGCGGTTCCACCCCGCCTTCGAGACGCTGAAGGGGCTGATCGACAAGGGCGAACTCGGGGAGGTCCGCTACATCCACTCTCACCGGCTCGGCCTCGGCAAGTTCCACACAGAGAACGACGCGCTGTGGGACCTGGCGCCGCACGATCTGTCGATGATCCTGGCGATCACCGGCACAGAGCCGATCGAGGTGCGCGGCGAGGGGGCCGCCCTGCTCGACAATCTCAGCGACTTCGCGCATCTGCACATGCGCTTCCCCAACGGCCTGCGCAGCCATCTCTTCACCTCGCGTCTCAATCCCTATCGCGAGCGGCGGCTGACCGTGGTCGGCACCAAGGCAATGGCGGTGTTCGACGACGTCGAGCCATGGGAACGCAAGCTGGCCGTCTACCGCCACGCGGTGTGGCAGGACAGCGGCCAATGGGCCTTCACCACCAATGAGCCGTCCTATGTCGCGGTTGCCCAGGGCATGCCGCTGACGCGCGAGCTGGAGCATTTCATCCAGTGCATCGAGACGCGTGCCGAACCGCGTACCAGCGGCGAGGAAGCGATCAGGGTGCTGCGCATCCTGACCGCCGGCACGGTCACCCACACCAAGTCGAATTCCTGAAGCGCGGATTATTCGGCAGGAAACTTATTCGGCAAGAATCTTATTCCGCGGGAATCTTATTCCGCGGGAATCTGGTCCGGCCGGGCGGCAAGCCGGGTCAGCATGGCCTCGGCCTCGGCGCCACGCTCCGATCGCTCGATGAAGCCGCCGCCGAACACGCGGGCCTCGTTGCCGTCATCGGAGTAGAGCACGCAGGCCTGGCCCGGCGCGATGCCGGACTCGCCGTCTACCAGTTCCACCCATGTGGCACCGGCACGATGATGCAGCACGGCCGGGCGCGGCGGCCGCGTCGAGCGGACCTTGGCGAACAGTTCCAGGCCGCCGGCAGGGACGTCTGTGAGCGGTCCGTCGCCCAGCCAGTTCATATTGCGGAGATAGATCTTGTGCGTCTCCAGCGCCTCGCGCGGGCCAACCACGACGCGAGCCCGGTCGGCATCGAGATGGACGACGTAAAGCGGCTCGCCGGAAGCGATGCCGATGCCGCGGCGCTGGCCGATCGTGTAGCGCAGGATGCCCTCATGGCGGCCGAGCACGCGGCCGTCGATGTGGACGATGTCGCCCGGATTGGCCGCAGTTGGCTTCAGCTTGGCGATGATGTCGGAATACTTGCCCTGCGGCACGAAGCAGATGTCCTGGCTGTCCTGCTTGGCGGCAACCGCCAGCCCCATCTCCTCGGCGATGGCGCGAACCTGAGGCTTCGACAGGCCGCCGAGGGGAAAGCGCAGATAGTCGATCTGCGCCTGCGTGGTGGCGAACAGGAAGTAGCTCTGGTCACGGTCGGCGTCGACCGGACGGTAGAGCGCGCGCTGGGCGCCATTGGCGCCGGAACGGATGTAGTGGCCGGTGGCCAGCGCGTCGGCGCCGAGCTCCTTGGCGGTGGCCAGGAGGTCGGCGAACTTCACCGTCTGGTTGCAGGAAACGCACGGGATCGGCGTCTCGCCGGCGACGTAGCTCTCGGCGAAGGGATCGATGACCGCCTTGCGGAAGCGTTCCTCGTAGTCGAGCACATAATGGGGGATGCCGAGCGTCTCGGAGACACGGCGGGCATCGTCGATGTCCTGCCCCGCGCAGCATGAGCCGGCCCGGTGCGTCGCCGCGCCGTGGTCGTAGAGCTGCAAGGTGACGCCGACGACGTCGTAGCCCTCGCGTTTCAGCAGGCCGGCGACGACCGATGAATCGACACCGCCGGACATGGCGACGACGATGCGGGTGTTTTCGGGACGTCCGGGAAGATCGAGACTGTTCATGATGCTTTCGTTCTGCGCGGCGCCTCAATGCCAATGTCGAGAATATAGGTCAAGCTTTACCGGCGCGCCAGCGTGCAGGGCGATTCACCGTTTGTGGCCGATCTTCGCCAAGGGATGCATTTTCCCCCGGCAAATCAGGGTTTGCGGGCAGATGTTTCAAATGCCGGCGAAAAGACTAACGCGGCGTTCATGATCCTTACCTAGTCATTAGGGTCTGCTTAGGCAATTTTTAAAGCTGTGGCGGTAACGTGGCGGGGATTGGGTCTTTGAGTTTTTTGTAGAGAGTACGATGACCGATCTGGTTAGACCGAGAGTCAAATATGTTATCGGGCCTGACGGCAGCCCTCTTACGATTGCCGATCTGCCGCCGACCAATACACGTCGCTGGGTTATCCGGCGTAAGGCGGAAGTGGTTGCGGCCGTGCGCGGCGGGCTTTTGAGCCTGGACGAGGCATGCCAACGCTACAAGCTCACCACCGAGGAATTCCTGTCCTGGCAGGCGTCGATCGACGAATACGGCCTTGCCGGGCTGCGCACGACACGCATCCAGCAATACCGGCACTGACCATTGCGAATTTAGATGAAGGGCGCGGCTAACTCCGCGCCCTTCTGTTTTTCACGGTCACCGTTCCGCTCAGAGCGACAGCACAACCTTGCCGATCGGCTTGGTGGCAAGGAAGGCGTGAGCGGCCCCCGCCTGGTCCAGTGGGAAGCTCTTCGCCACATGGACGGTGATCTTGTTGGCATCGATCAACCGAGCCAGTTCCAGCAGGCCCTCCCTGTCGGGGAAGACCGACATACGCTCGACCCGAATATCGCGCGCACTGGCGTGCGCCCTTGTGTCGTCGCTGACATCGAGCAGTGACACCAGCACGCCGCCACGCTTGAGCACCTTCAGCGAGCGTTGGGCGTGGTCGCCCCCCATTGGATCCAGCACCAGATCGATGTCGCGAACCTGGTCGGTGAAATCGCCCTTGGTGTAGTCGATGACCTCGTCGGCGCCGAGGTTGCGGACGAAATCGAGCTTGCCCGGGCTGGCCGTGGCGACGACGTGGGCGCCGCGCGCCTTGGCGATCTGCACCGCCAGATGACCGACGCCGCCGGCTCCCGCATGCACCAATACGCGCTGCCCCGATTTCAGCCCGCCGTGGCGAACAAGCCCTTGCCAGGCGGTGAGGCCGGCCAGCGGCAAGGCGCCTGCCTCGAGGTGGCCCGCGCCCTTCGGCTTCAGTGTGATTTGATCGGCAGGTACGGCAACCAACTCGGCATAGGCGGCGGCCTGCTTGGGAAAGCGCGGCATCCCGAACACCTCGTCGCCGATCTTGAAGCCGGTGACGCCGGCGCCGAGTGCTTCGACAGTTCCCGAGATATCCCAACCCAGGATGAAGGGCGGCTCGCCGAGCAAGGGGTAGTAGCCGGCACGGACGGCGCCATCGACCGGATTGATGCCCGCGGCCTTGACACCGACCAGCACTTCGCCGGCCTCTGGCGTGGGATCGGGCTGATCGGCGATGACAAGGACGTCGGGTCCGCCGACGGAATTCTGGATAGCGGCACGCATTGAGATATCTCCTGCTCGGTTGATGCCACTATCATTTGGATAGTAATAGTCCCTTGTCCAGTATGTACCTTTCTGATACATACGCACCTCATGGATAGTGAAGATGATTGCGGTTTCGGCTATGACGCGTTCCGGCGAACGTGTCCTTCGCACACGGTGCTGGAGATGCTGGCCAGCAAATGGGTCTATCTGGTGGTTTGCGCGCTGCGCAAAGGCCGGCTGCGCAATGGCGAGCTTGCCCGGAAGCTTGACGGCATCACGCCGAAGATGCTGACCCAGACGCTGCGCGTGCTCGAGCGCGACGGATTGGTACGGCGCGAGATCTTTCCGGTCATTCCGCCGCGCGTCGAATATGAATTGACCGAGCTCGGTCAGAACCTGGCGGGACTGCTTACCCAGATCAGGTCATGGGCGGAGCAGCATG
>NZ_RZRA01000042.1:0-12638 GCF_003998945.1 Mesorhizobium sp. M7A.F.Ca.CA.003.01.2.1
GATCACCGCTTGCGGCGTCACCTCGCCGATCGGCTTGCCGCTGCCGTTGACGACCGCGAACGGTGATCGATCTGCTGGCCGGCATTGAGCGTTCCGGAGCCGGCACATGACGGTGACGGCAAGCGCCGGCGAAACACGGTCGCGCCCGGTTCAGGTCTGGCTGCTCGTCTGGGCGGTGGCACTCGCGGCCGTGCTTGTCGTGTTCCTGTTGCGAGACCGCCTGTCCTGGGCGGTCAATTATCCGGCCAGCGCCGTCGTGCCGGTCGCCGATTGGGTCAGCGCGCTGATGCGCTGGATCAAGTCGAACCTGTCGTGGCTCACCCGCTCGATCACCGCGGTGCTCGGCGTTCCGCTCGATTTCGCGCTCAATCTGCTGGCCAAGAATTTCAAGATCGGTCGGGGCGCAGAAGCCTATGTCCTGCCGCGGCTGTCCTGGGTCGGCGTCTGCGCTGCCGCCTTCATCGCGGGGCATGCCGCCGGCGGCAGAAAACTCGGCCTGCTGGTCGGCGGCTGCTTCCTCTACATCGCGCTGTTCGGCCAATGGACCAGCGCCATGCTGACGCTTGGGCTGATCTCCATCGCCGTGCCGTTCTGCATCGTCACCGGGCTGTTCGCCGGCATCTGGGCGTGGCGCAAGCCGTGGGCCGAAAGGCTCATCGTCTCCCCTGCCCTCGACCTGATGCAGACGATCCCGACCTTCGCCTATCTCATCCCAATGCTGCTGCTGTTCGGCAACAGCCCAGTCTCGGCGATGATTGCGACCGCCATCTTCGCCACCCCGCCGATGGTGCGAGCAACGATGCTCGGCCTATCGCGGGTGCCGTCGGAGATCGACGATTTCAGCGAAATGGCCGGCTGCACGGCGCAGCAGAAACTGTGGCGGGTGCTGCTGCCGTCGGCGCGGCCGACATTGATGGTCGGCGTCAACCAGGTCATCATGCTGGCGCTGAACATGGTGATCATCGCTTCGATGATCGGTGCCGGCGGCCTCGGCTACGACGTGCTCCTGGCGCTACGCGCGCTGAAGGTCGGCGAGGCGATGGAAGCCGGCCTTGCCATTGTGGCACTCGCCATCGCACTCGACCGGCTGAGCCAGGCCATCGCGCACAGCCAAGCAAAGGGCCATGTCCATCAGGAGGTAAGCCCGAGCCTCTGGCGGCGCTACCCCAACCTGACGCTGGCCATCGCCATCCTTGTCGTGACAACACTGTCCGGTCTGTTCGTGCCGGCCTTGGCAGTGGTGCCGAAAGCGATCACTTTCACCACGGCGCCGCTGTGGAAGGCGGCGGTGAACTGGGTGACCATCAATTTCTTCGACACGATCGAAGCGTTTCGCGTGGCGCTCATCCTCAATCTGCTGAACCCGCTGCGCGCCTTTTGCGAGGGCTTTCCGTGGCTCGGCGCCGTCTTCCTGCTCGGCCTTGCCGGCTATCAACTCTCCGGCCTGCGTCTCGCCGTCCTCGTCGCCGCGCTGACCGCCTTCTGCGCCATCACCGGCCTGTGGGAAAAGACCATGGCGACGGTCTATCTCTGCGGTATTTCGGCCTTCATCGCCTGCCTGATCGGCATCCCGATCGGGCTGATGGCTTCGCGCAGCGACCGGTTCGAGAAGATCGTCACGCCGGTCATCGATACGCTGCAGGTGCTGCCATCCTTCTGCTTCATCATCCCGGTGGTGATGCTGTTTCGGGTCGGCGACGTCACCGCGATGATCGCGACGATCGCCTTCGCCGTGGTGCCGGCGATCCGCTACACCAATCACGGCATCAGGCAGGTGCCGCCGGCGCTGATCGAGGCGGCCAAGGTGTCGGGCTGCACGCCGCGCCAGACCTTCTTTCGCGTGCAACTGCCGCTGGCGCTGCCGGAAATCATGCTGGGCGTCAACCAGACGATCCTGATGGCGCTGGCAATGATCATCATCTGCGCCATGGTCGGCACCCGCGATCTCGGCCAGGAAGTGTTCATCGCGCTGTCCAAGGCCGATTCCGGCCGCGGCATCGTCGCCGGTCTCGCCATCGCCTTCATCGGCATCGTCGCCGACCGGCTGTTCAACGCCTGGACGGCGAAGGCGCGCGCAAGGCTGGGTTAGGATTAGCCGCCCCGATACAGGAGAGAATGATGACTGGCCGGATCGCTCACTGCACCTGCGGCCAATTGCAGATCCGCTGCCCGCAAGAGCCGGCCAAGGTCTCGCTTTGCCATTGCCTGGACTGTCAGCGGCGGACCGGCACTCCGTTCGGGATCGCCGCTTTCTTCGATGCCGCCGAGACCGAGATCAGCGGCTCATTCCAGACATTCCAACGCGATTCCGACAGCGGCTTTCCCGTCACCTTTCATTTCTGCGGAACGTGCGGCTCAACGGTCTTCTGGTATCCGTCACGAAAACCGGCGGCGGTAGCCGTCGCAGTCGGCTGCTTCGGAGACCCGGCATTTCCGGCGCCGACGCAGTCTGTCTATGGCGAGAGTCGCCACGGTTGGGTCGAGGCGCCGGCCTGACGGCGCCCACTCGTTATTCCGCCGCAACGCCCTTCACCTCAAGATAGCTCTCCATCGAATCATCGAGCGCCTGCAGCCACGGCGTATGATGCAGCGGCGCCATGGTGCCGGTCATCAGCGAGCGGTAGGCGTGGTCGCGGAAGCTCATAATGTCTTCGCCCTTGTGGTGTTCCCATTCCATGAAGGTCTGGTTGACCGCCTCGACGTCGAAACCGGGATAATCGGTCTGGTCCATCAATTCCTTGGTGTAGTCGCCCTGGAACCAGATCATCTGCTCGGCGTCTTCCAGCGTTTCCTCACGCGCGCGCCACTTCGCGCCGTGAGCGGCCATCGCCTCGGCCGAGGGCAGCTTGATGCGGCCCATGATGACGTCGCGGGCAAACCAGGCCTGCGCGTCGAACATATTGAAGGTGTAGAACTGATCCTGCATGCCGATATAGGAAAGCTGTGGGTTCTTCTCCCAGACGACGCCTTCATAGAGATCGAGCGGCCACATGCGGTTGGCTGTCTTGAGCTTCAGATCGTCGGTCAGGAAGGGGAAGGAATGCAGGTACCCGGTGCACAGGATGATGGCGTCGACATCCTTGGTCGTGCCATCCTTGAAATGCGCGGTTTTGCCGACGACCTTCTGCAGCAGCGGCACCTCTTTCCAATTCTCCGGCCATTTGAAACCCATCGGCTTCGAGCGGTAGCTGGAGGTGATGGATTTGGCGCCGTATTTGTAGCATTGCGAGCCGATGTCCTCGGCCGAATAGGAGCGGCCGATGATCAGGATATCCTTGCCCTTGAACTCCATCGCGTCGCGGAAATCATGGCTGTGCAGGATGCGGCCATTGAAGGTGGAGAAACCCTCGAAATAGGGCACGTTGGGTACCGAGAAATGCCCGGAGGCGACGACGACATTGTCGAACTCTTCCGAGTAGGTGACGTCGTTGGTGCGGTCATGCGCGGTGACGGTGAATTTCTTCGTCTCGTCCGAAAACGTCACCATGCGCACCGGGCTGTTGAAGCGCACCCATTTGCGCAAGCCTGATTTCTCGACGCGCCCCTTGATGTAGTCCCACAGCACGGCGCGCGGCGGATAGGAGCCGATCGGCCGGCCGAAGTGCTCCTCGAAAGTATAGTCGGCGAATTCCAGGCATTCCTTTGGTCCGTTCGACCAGAGATAGCGATACATGGAACCGTGCACCGGATCGCCATGCTCGTCGAGACCGGTGCGCCAGGTGTAGTTCCACAGGCCGCCCCAGTCCGACTGCTTTTCGAAGCAGACGATCTCGGGAATGTCGGCGCCCTTGTCGGCCGCCGATTTGAAGGCCCTGAGCTGTGCCAGGCCGGATGGGCCGGCTCCGATGACGGCAACGCGACTTTTCATGGCAGGCCTCCCGATCTGGTTTCGACTTTTGCCTTGACGCAACTCCCAAGGGGAAAGCGCTATGCGCTTTTTCCGGAATTGCTCTTACGAAACAAATTTCACTCACAGGGACAGTAATTGGCCCTTTCGTGCTGTCAACAGCCCGGTGCGGAAACAACGTTCCGCCGATGTGGATTTCCCGCAAAAAACCGGACGCGGCCAAACGCCGGATCGTGCGCATGTGCTTTCAGGCGACTTGCCGTCGCAGTTGCGCTGCTGTATCGGCACCTGACATGTTCACCTAGAGTGAAATAAATCCGCAGGAGTGCCGGGGGCGACATGGCGAAGAAGGTTTCCGATTCCAAGGCTGGTCCAGCCGGTGCAAAGGCCAAGCCGCAGCCAAAGGTCTCGGCCGACGGGAAAACCATCCGCGCGCCGCTGACGCAGAACCCGCATGCCATTCGCGACACGCGCGAAAAGGTGCTGGAGGTGGCGATCGGCCGCGAGGTGCGCGCCTTCCGCAAGAAGCTCGGCATCACCGTCGCCGATCTGGCGGTCGCCACCGACATTTCGCTGGGCATGCTGTCGAAGATCGAGAATGGCATCACCTCCCCGTCACTGACCACCTTGCAGGCGCTGTCGCGGGCGCTCGGCGTCCCGGTGACAGCCTTCTTCCGCCGCTTCGAGGAAGAGCGCAGCGCCGTTTTCGTCAAGGCCGGCCAAGGCCTCGATGTCGAGCGCCGCGGCACGCGCGCCGGTCACCAGTACAATCTGCTCGGCCATATCGGCTCCAACACCAGCGGCGTCGTCGTCGAGCCCTATTTGATCACGCTGACCGAGGATTCCGACGTGTTTCCGACCTTCCAGCATGAGGGCATGGAATTCCTCTATATGCTCGAGGGCGAGGTCGTTTACCGGCACGGCAGCAATCTCTACCCGATGAAGCCCGGCGACAGCCTGTTCTTCGACGCCGACGCGCCGCACGGGCCGGAACAGCTGACGAAACTGCCGATGCGGTATTTGTCGATTATCTGCTATCCGCAGAGCGCGGGTTGAGCGGGACTCGATCTCCCCCCACGAGGGGGAGATCGGCAGCTTCGCGGGCGTCGCTCAATCCGGCCCGAACCCAGGGCTCGTCGGGCTGCCGTCGTCGAGCTTCGACAGCCACTCGACCAACGTTGACCTATATCGGGTCAGGCCCTTGTAGTTGCCGAGTTCGTCGGGCAGGTCGCGGATGACACGGTGCAGGCGCCGGGCCCATTTTGGTTGCGTCACCAGCTCATCCATCTTGATCAGATAGCAGCGGATCGGAAAGACGATGCCGTTCGAGCGCGGCAGGCGCCAAAAACTCTGCAGCTCGACGCGCAGATGCACTTTGTCGCCGACATTCTCCGGCGTCACCGTAGCCCGGTCCGGACCCCATTTGTGATAGTTTTCGGGGCTGGTGTCGAGGCGCGGATTGATGGTCATCGTCCAGTTCAGGCGCCTGGCCGGCTTGCCTTGCTGGATGTTGGTGAGGAATTTCAGCGCCCTGACAAAAATCCCCTTCTCATGCGCCAGCGGCACCGGCGCGTGCCATTCGAAAAAGTTCATGCCGATGTCGAAATCGAGCGACCAGTCGGCTTGGGTGGTGACCATGCCGGCATCCATCCACAGATTGCCGTCGCGCTGGTCGAGGATGCAGAAGTCGCCCTGGCTCTGGCGGGTGATGTACTCCATCGGGCCGTAAGGCAGCGTCGAGGTGTCGCCGAAGGTGAAGGTGTCGTCGATGCCGAGCGGCCGGTTGATCCAGCGCCAGCGGTCGCCGTCGCGGGTCAGTGTGAAATGTTCGGGATAGCCCAGCGCCTGCTGCTCCATCAGCAGTTCCAGCAGGTCCCAGCCGGCCAGCGTCATGTGCGGCAGCGACTGGCAGCGCAGCGGGTCCTCGGCCAGCACCAGCGCCCGGTCCTGCATCTCGGCGACATAGTGCTCGTCGACGTCGATCAGGTTTTCCAGCACGCTGCCTTTCGGCCCGACGACATGCGGCTCGATGTTGACCGCATACATGTAGGCGTCTTCGTGGAAAGGGAACGGGAAGCGCCTGATGTGCTCAGGGCTGTTCCTGAAGGTGAAGTCGTCGCGGAACGTTTCCTTGCGAAAGGTGATGCCCATGATTTCCTCCTAGCGCTCCAGGACCAGCGACCGGCCCTCGAAGCGCGACACGCACGGCATGATCTTCTTGCCCGAACGGTGCTCTTCCTCGCTCAGCCAGTGGTCGTTGTGGATGAACTTGCCGTCGCAAGAGATGACGTTGGTTTCGCACTGGCCGCAGACGCCGCCGCGGCAGAGATAGGGCGGATCGACGCCGGCCGCTTCGATCGCTTCCAGCAGGCTCTGCTGCTCATCGACGCGGATCGTCTTGCCGCTGACGGCAAGCGTCACGTCGAAAGGCAGGCCAGGCTGGGGGGCCGCGAAATGCTCGAAATGCACGGTTTCCGATGGCCAACCGAGGCTTGCCGCGCGATCACGCACCCAGTTGATCATGCCGGCCGGGCCGCAGACATAGAGATGCGTGCCGAGCGGCTGCGTCGACAGCAGCCGGTCGAGTTCGATGCGCTCGTCAAGGTCGTCATGATAGAGCCTGACCCGTCGGTCGTAGCGCTCGCGCAGCACATCGGCATAGGTGCCGAGCGATGCGGTGCGGCAGGTGTAGTGCAGTTCGAAATTGCCGCCTTCCGCCGCAAGCTGAGCGGTCTGCGCCATGAACGGCGTGATGCCGATGCCGCCGGCCAGCATCAGATGTTTTTTGGCGCGCAGGTCGAGCGAGAACAGATTGACGGGATAGCTGACCACCATCTCCATGCCGGGCTTGACGTTCCGGTGCATGAACAGCGAGCCGCCGCGGCCGACATCGTCGCGGCGCACCGAGATCGTGTATTCGCGCGTGTCGAGCGGCGAGCCCATCAGCGAATAGGGGTTGAGCCTGGTGCGTTCGCCGTCGCGCATCTCGACCACGACATGGGCGCCGCCGGAAAAGGTCGGCAGCAACTCGCCGTCGCGCCGGCGGAAATGGAAGCGGGTGACGAGGTCGTTGACCGGGACGACGTCGCTGACCACGACATCGAGTTTTGTTGTTCCGGCGCTCATCGGAAAACCTCCTCCATCGGAGGAATCTCGCTGCGATCCTCGGCGTTGATGCAGACGCCCTGGAACGCCGCGATGCGCCTGGAATAATGATCGCGCACCAGAAGCAGCAGGCCGCAATGCGCGCAGGTCGCCGGCTGCGTCGTCACATTCTCGGTGATGCCCTTGCAGTGGACGCATTGCATGCGCCGCGCCAGCGAACCGCGGTGCTCGGTCTGGATCGAAGTGTGGTCGATGCCGGCTTCAAGCGCCACCTGCATCGCCTGGCCGATCAGGCCCTCAGTGCCGGCGAGATAGAGGCGCAGGCCCATATGCGCATTTGCCAGTGTCTGCCTAAGCCGTGGCAGCAGGCTGGCGAAGGATGGCGACAGATGAAACTGCACCGGTCTCAGCGCTTCGAGGGCTGCGGTGTGTTTGCCGTCAGGCCCGGGAATGAAGACGATGTCGGCGTCGTCGAAAAACCCGGGCGGCGCCCTCCCGGCCATCTCCGCTATCGCCAGCGCCCCTTCCGCATCCGCGATAAAAAGATGATGCTTGCGGGCTGCGGAGACAAGGTTCCGTAAACAGGCCGGCTGATGATGCTTTTGGCTGCCATTTAAGTCTTCGTGCCTTCGAGCGCTTCACCGTTTCATAGAAACGGCGGACCGCTCTATCTCTTTGCTTTGACGCAATTCCGGACGGAAAACCGTTTCACACTTTTCCTGGAATTGCTCGAACCCCTCGCCGTCGACTATGCCTCAACCTTTCGCCGTGCGCTTGGTCTTCTTGGGATCGTCGAATGGCAATGGCTGGGCGGTGGCCTTGATGGCGCCGCTCCTGTTGCGGATTTCGAGCTTGGTGTCCTTGACCGCGCAGTCGACGTCGAGGCGGGCGATGCCCATCGATTTCTCGACCAGCGGCGAATACATGGCGCAGGTCACCACGCCCACCTTCTTGCCGTCGCGATAGACCAGCGCACCCTCATCGGCCGGCTCCTTGCCGTCGAGCAGAACGCCGTAGATCTTGAAGCGCTCCTTACCCTTGAGGCGATAATGCTCCTCGGCGCCGCGAAAGCCGGTCTTTCCGGGGCTGACGGTGAAGTCGAGGCCGAGTTCCCACAGCGTGTCGCCGGGTCCTTCGTTCTCGAACGGGTATTTCTGCGAATTGTCGTAGGGGTAGAACAGCAAGTAGCTTTCCACCCGCAGCATGTCGAGGGTGGTGAAGCGGCACGGAATGATGCCGGCGCTCTTGCCCTCGTCGAGAATCCTGTCCCAGATCGTGCCGGCATCCTGGCCGCGGCAGAAGATCTCGTAGCCGCGCTCGCCGGTGTAGCCGGTGCGCGAGATCATGACGGGCAAACCGAACAGTTGCGTCTGCATATGATGGAAATAGTTGAGGTCGCGAATGCCCGGCACGTGCTTGGCCAGATAGTCGACGGCGGTTGGCCCCTGCAGCGAAAGATCGTGCAGATTGTCGTCGAAGCGCAGCGACACGTCGCGGCCCATAGCCGCCCGCTGCAATTCTTCATGGCCGGTGCCCGAACCATGCACGACCATCCAGGCATTGGGGCCGGTGCGGTAGAGGATGCAATCGTCGGTGAATTTTCCCGCCTCGTTCAGCATGCAGGCATAGGCCGACTTGCCGGGATAGATCTTTTCGACGTCGCGCGTCGTCGCCAGGTCGATCAGGTGTGAAGCATGCGGCCCGGTGATGTGCACCTTCTTGAGGCCGGAGACATCCATCAGGCCAGCCTTGGTGCGGATGGCGATGTACTCCTCGTCGGCATCCTTGTCGTAGGTCCAGGCGGTTCCCATGCCGCTCCAGTCTTCGAGCTTCGAACCGAGCGCTCGGTGGCGATCCGCCAGGGTCGAAAATCTCCAGGATGCCGTCATCCGCTCGTCCTCCGTTTCGATAATGCTCTGCTGTTCCCTGCCCCCTGCGCAGTGGCGGGAGCTTTGACCGAATATTGATCGCAAACGCCAGGACGCCGCAATACCCATAAGCAATTAATTTCATTGTCAGGCAAAATCCACCGCGCAAAGCAAACAGTTAACCTCACGTAAATCGCGCTTGACAATTGCGGGATTCGGACTGAATTTATGAAAAAAATTTCACTCTCTTGAAAGAGGGCAGCGGCCGGCCAATTCGGGGCCTGGCGTTGGAAAAAGGGGAAAACCGATGTCAGACATGCAACAGCGCATCGAAGCGCTGTACCGCTCCGACGTGCGCGGATCTGCGCTCCTGATCGTCTGCCTGTGGGCGACGATCCTCTTCGTCCTGCTCATGACATGGCCCTACATCCCGCACAGCGGCATCAAGGCCGTGGTCGCGATCGCCGCCGCCGCCGTGCTGATCTTCAACACGGCCGCCATCCTGGCGATGGTCAAGCACTACAAGGAAGACAAGGAATTCATCTACGGGCTCGACATCAAGAACGCCGACGCATTCCGCAACCGCAAGTCCTGAGGGGTAGAAGAAATGTCCCGCTACACGCCGCCGGAGCAGAGCAAGGCCGGGCAGGTTTTCGACATCGCCGTCGTCGTCGTCGCCATTTTCGTGGCGCTGTGGCTGCCGCTGAAACTGGGCCTCGCCGGTGCGGCGAAATCCATCGACGCGCTCGACGCCAAGACGTGGGAAGCGCTCGGCCAGAACCCGACCATGGCCTCGATCTGGGAAAAGCTCGGCTACACGCCCGAGACCGCGCACGACATCATCCAGAACCGCTTCCATTATGTCATCGACTGGCCGACGCTGATCATAATGGCTGCGGTGCTGATAGGCTATTTCGTCTTCCTGTTTCGCGCATCCGACCGCGAATATCGCGACGTCATCAACGAAAAATTCGACGACAAGTAAGAGTTCTGAGGACGATTTAATTCGGGGACACGATCATGTGGGTGGCACTCTCTTACGCATGCTGGGGCATCTCGATCGTGCTCGCTTTGTGGATGCTTTACGACTGGTTCAAGGTCGACACGACCTTCTCCGAAGAGGTGCTGACCTCGTCGCGCGAAGGCGAACTGGAAGCCACTTCCGAAAAACACCGGATCTGAGTGAGGATTGAACAATGACGATCGCACTTGAACCGGCTGCCCCGGCTGTCCAAGGGGACAGAGTTTCACTCCTGCGCGTGCTCGGACCGGCCCATGTCTGGGCGCTCGGCGTCGGCATCGTCCTGGTCGGCGAATTCACCGGCTGGAATTTCTCGGCGGACAAGGGTGGCGCGCTGGCCGCGCTCATCGTCTGCTGGGTCGTCGGATTGCTCTACACCTCGGTCGCGATGATCGATTCCGAGGTGACATCGACCGTGGCCGCCGCTGGCGGCCAGTATGCGCAGGCAAAGCACATCGTCGGACCGCTGATGGCGTTCAACGTCGCGCTGTTCCTGGTCTTTGCCTACACGATGCTCGAAGTGTCCGACGCCATCCTGCTCGGCGACACCATCGTCGCCAAGGCCGGCGTCGAAGGGCTCACCCACAATTCCTTCATCGCCGCGACCATCGTCGTGCTGGCGTGGCTGAACTATCGCGGCGTGCTGATGACGCTCAACGTCAACTTCGTCATCACCGCGATCGCCTATATCTCGATCGTCATCCTGTTCTTTTCGGTCAGCCCGTGGACGCAAGGCGCGGTGCTGAAGCTGAACGAACTGGTCACCCCAGGCAATGCGCTTCCCTATGGCTGGATCGGCGTCATCGCCGCCTTCCAGTTCGGCATATGGTACTATCTCGGCATCGAAGGCACCACACAGGCCGCCGAGGAAGTGCGCTCCCCGGCCCGCTCGCTGCCTTACGGCACCATGGCCGGCATGATCACGCTTTTGATCGCGGCGGCCATGACCTGGTATGTCTGCGCCTCCCTGATGCCCTGGGAATATCTCGGCATCACCTACTATCCACTGTGGGACGCCGGCAAGCTGACCGGCAGCCCGCTGCTCGAGAACCTGTTGTTCGTCGCCACGCTGCTCGCCGCGCTGGCGTCGGCCAATGGCTGCATCAACGATGCGGCGCGCGCCTGGTTCTCGCTCGGCCGCGACCGCTATCTGCCGACATGGTTCTCGGCCGTGCATCCGAAATATCGCACGCCCTATCGCTCGATCCTGTTCCTGCTGCCGATCGCGCTGGCCTTCGCCTTCATCGCCGACCTCAACCAGGCGATCACCTTTTCGATCCTGTCGGGGGTGCTGCAATACACGTTCATGAGCATCAACATCATCATGTTCCGCAAGAAATGGCCGCTGGGCTCGATCCGCCGAGGCTACACCCACCCCTTCCATCCGATCCCGGCCATGGTGCTGTTCTGCCTGTGCGTGGTGACCTTCTTCGCCATCTTCCTCGGCTTCGGCTCGCAGCTGATCGCCATGGTCGCCTTCTACTTCCTGATCTCGCTGTGGTTCCACTTCTACCGTTACAAATTCGTGCGGCGCGGCGACCAGTTCACCATGCCGTGGCCAAAGCCGCAGGGTTATTGATGGGAGTAGGCCCGTCCGGATCCCGGGCGGGCCTGGCATGAGAAAATGTCCGATCTGACATCAGCACTGCTGGCCGGGGCCATTGTCCTGGTTGTCGTTCTCCACCTTGCCTGGCAAGCGCGTGCCAGCCGCAGCAGGGCATCGATGGCGCTCGCCGTCGAGCAGGACCGCATCCGCACAATCATCGCCGATGCTGCCAATGTTTCGGATGGCACCGCCGGCGTCATCACCTGGGAAGGATCCTGGAACAGCAAACGTGTCCAGGTGCGCACCATCGTCGATACGCTGGCGACGCGCAAACTGCCGGCGCGCTGGCTCAGTGTTTCGATCACCGAAGAGGTCGCGGTACCAGCCACCTTCGACATGATGATGCGGCCGGGCTCGCCGACGACCTTCTCCAATTTCGATCATCTCGAGCATACGCTGCCCAAGGCTCCGGGATTTCCCGCCGAGTCGGTGCTGCGCACCGACCGCAGGGCGGCGCGCTTTCCGCAAGGCCTGATCGCCAGCCATATCGAGATCTTTTCCGAAGGGCGCGCCAAGGAACTGCTGATCACGCCCAAGGGTATACGCATCGTCTGGCTTCTGGCCGAAGCCGAGCGGGCGCGCTATGGCGTTTTCCGGCAGGCCGAATTCGGCGACGCCGCACTCGATCCCGCGCTGATCGAAAGGCTGCTGATGTCGGTGTCGGCGCTTCGCGACGCGATCAACAAAAGCGAACGGCAGGCCGCATGACCAGTTCCGCCACTGCACCCGCCAATCCCTATCTGGTTCTCGGCGCCGCAATCGTGCTGCCGGGAAGCGGGCACGTCATTCTGGGCGTGCCGGTGCGCGGCCTTCAATTCCTTTTCTTCATGGTGATCCTGGCATGGGTGACGGCCAAGATCGCGCCGCCCGATGCCAGCTTCGTCGGCCGTCACGCCGGCGGCTTCCTGATCTATGCTTTGTCGATCCTGGACGCCTACAAGCTCGCCCGCATCCGCACCGCCAAATGGGTTCACAACGCCCGGCAAGGCAACGATAGTGGGCAGAGCGGCATTGAGACGCATAGGTAATTAGAGGAATATTTTTTTCATACGATTGAATTTGCGGACCTCATTCGATACATCATTTTCAGAGTTGCAAACGATCTCTTAGCTACAAAACGTCGGGAGGCTGACATGTGTGGAATTGTCGGACTGTTTTTGAAGGACAAGTCGCTGGAACCCCAGCTTGGCG
>NZ_RZRA01000430.1:0-4630 GCF_003998945.1 Mesorhizobium sp. M7A.F.Ca.CA.003.01.2.1
TGGTTCGGGGCGGCGGAAGAGGAGTGAGTTGCCGGCGTCTCACAGCGGGATGTTGTCGTGCTTCTTCCAGGGGTTCTGCATGTCCTTGTTGCGCAGCATGCGGAGCGCCCGCGCAATACGGCGGCGGGTCGAGTGCGGCATGATCACCTCGTCGACATAACCGCGTTCGGCGGCGACGAAGGGCGACAGGAAGCGATCCTCGTATGCCTTTGTATGGGCTGCGATCTTTTCGGCATCACCGATGTCCTTGCGGTAGATGATCTCGACCGCGCCCCTCGCACCCATCACCGCGATCTGTGCCGTTGGCCAGGCATAGTTCATGTCGCCGCGCAGGTGTTTTGAGGCCATCACGTCATAGGCGCCGCCATAGGCTTTTCTGGTGATGACTGTGATCTTCGGCACGGTGGCCTCGGCATAGGCGAACAGCAGTTTCGCGCCATGCTTGATCAGCCCGCCATATTCCTGCGCTGTACCGGGCAGGAAGCCGGGGACATCGACGAAGGTGACGATCGGAATCGAAAAACAGTCGCAGAAGCGCACGAAGCGCGCCGCCTTGCGGCTGGCGTCCGAATCGAGCACGCCGGCCAGCACCATTGGCTGGTTGGCGACGAAGCCGACCGTGCGGCCCTCGACGCGCCCGAAGCCGGTGACGATGTTCTTGGCGAAATTCTGCTGGATCTCGAAGAAGTCGCCTTCGTCGGCGACCTTCAGGATCAGCTCCTTGATGTCGTAGGGCTTGTTGGCGTTGTCGGGAATCAGCCGGTCGAGCGACAAATCATGGTCGGTGACCGACTGGTAGCATTCGATCTCGGGAAGCTCCGATGTGTTGGAAGCCGGCAGCAGGTCGACCAGCCGGCGCATCTGCAGCAGCGCCTCGACGTCATTGTCATAGGCGCCGTCGGCGATCGAGGATTTCGTCGTGTGGACGGAAGCGCCGCCGAGACTCTCGGCGGTCACCGTTTCGTTGGTCACGGTCTTCACCACATCCGGTCCGGTGACGAACATGTAGGAGGTATCGCGCACCATGAAGATGAAGTCGGTCATGGCAGGCGAATAGACATCGCCGCCGGCGCATGGACCCATGATGACGGAAATCTGCGGGATGACGCCTGAGGCAAGCACGTTGCGCTGAAAGATCTCGGCATAGCCGCCGAGTGCTGCGACGCCTTCCTGGATGCGCGCGCCGCCGGCATCGTAGAGGCCGATGATCGGCGCCCGGTTGCGCAGCGCCATCTCCTGTACCTTGATGACCTTCTCGGCATGCGCTTCCGACAGCGAGCCGCCGAACACGGTGAAATCCTTGGCGAAGAGATAGACCGGGCGGCCGTTGACCGTGCCCCAGCCGGTGACGACGCCGTCGCCGGCGATCTTGGTCTTCTCCATGCCGAAGTCGGTCGAGCGGTGTTCGACATACATGTCGAATTCCTCGAAAGAGCCCTCGTCGAGAAACACCTCGATGCGTTCGCGCGCGGTGAGCTTGCCCTTCTTGTGCTGGGCATCGATGCGGGCCTGGCCACCACCCATGCGGGCGATCTCGCGGCGGCGCTCGAGTTCCTTCAGCACGTCCTTCATCGATTACCTCCCAAGCCAGCGGCATTTCGTGGTAATCGTGCCGGCAAGCGAGCGCAAGCGCCGCTTGCTCCGTGGATTTTGCTGCGCTGCAGCATGACGCCCCTTGCATTTGGTGGCGAACTGGGCCATATGCGGCGGCATAGGCGCTTGGGCCGGGACTTATCCGGCCTTCTCGACGAATGAGACTGGTTGCGTCTGTTTTCCCTCTTTCCGGTATATCGGCCCTTTTTCCGGTAAATCACAAAGCGGCGAAAAAGCCCCGTGGCATGATGCCTGCGGGCACGACAGCGCAGCCGAGTGGACGAACCCGTCCGCCCGCCTTGTCGTTTCATGAAAATTTGTTCGACGGCAGGTTGCGCCCTGCCGCCATCGATGTTTGCGGCCAGAAGCCGCGTGAAAGAAGATTATTTTGACCAACGAAAACACTTTGCCCGGTAGCAACACTGCGGAACTCACCGGTTTCGCGGCACTGGGTATTACGGGCGCGCTGCTCAAGGCCACCCACAACGCCGGCTTCACCGAGCCGAAGCCTATCCAGGCGCAGGCGATCCCGCCGCAGATGGAAGGCCGTGACATTTTCGGCATCGCCCAGACCGGCTCCGGCAAGACCGCGGCCTTCGCTCTGCCGATCCTGTCGAAGATCATCGCACTCGGCACCAAGCGCCGGCCGAAGACGGCGCGTGCGCTTATCCTGGCGCCGACGCGCGAACTCGCCGTGCAGATCGAGGACACGATCAAGATCCTCGCCAAGGGCGCGCATGTCTCGACCGCGCTCGTGCTTGGCGGCGTCTCGCGCTTCAGCCAGGTGAAGAAGGTTGCGCCCGGCGTCGATATCCTGATCGCAACGCCCGGCCGGTTGACCGACCTGGTGCGTGAGGGCGACCTCATGCTTGCCGACACCAAATGGCTGGTGCTCGACGAGGGCGACCGCATGCTCGACATGGGCTTCATCAACGACGTCAAGCGCATCGCCAAGGCGACCGCGCCCGATCGTCAGACGGTGCTGTTCTCGGCGACCATGCCCAATGAAATCGCCGAACTGGCCAAGGGCCTGCTGAAGAACCCGATCCGCGTCGAAGTCGCGCCGCAAAGCACGGCAGCGGCCGAGATCGTGCAAGGCGTCGTCTTTGCCCGCACCAAGCAGAAGCGCCAGGTGCTGTCGACGATGCTCGCCGATGAGGCGATGAAGTCCGTCATCATCTTCTCGCGCACCAAGCATGGTGCCGACAGGGTGACCAAGGACCTCGAGCGCGATGGCTTCAAGGCCGCCGTCATTCACGGCAACAAGTCGCAGAACGCCCGCCAGAAAGCGCTGAACGATTTCCGCGACGGCTCGGTGCGCATTCTGGTGGCGACCGACATCGCGGCGCGTGGCATCGACGTGCCCGGCATCAGCCATGTCGTGAATTTCGACCTGCCGGATGAAGCCGAGAGCTACGTCCACCGCATCGGCCGTACCGGCCGCAACGGCATGGACGGCATCGCGATCACGCTTTGCGATCCTTCCGAGAACAGCAAGCTGCGCCAGGTCGAGCGCATCATCCGCACCAAGCTGCCGATCGTTGCCGACCATCTCGGCAGCCCCGATCCGCTGCGCAATCCGGCTGAAAAGAACGAGCGTTTCGAGCCGGCCAATGACCGCAACGACCGCAATGGCCGTCGCGACGGCAGGCGGCCCGGTGGCGAGAACAAGGGCAACGGCTTTGGCAAGAAGCGCTTCGGCGACAAGCCGGCCTTCGCCGGCGAGCGCAAGCCGGACGGCGCCAAGCCGGCCTTCAAGGGCAACAACAAGCGCCGCTTCGGCGGTAAGCGTCCGGCTGCGCGGGCCGCGTAAGCCAGACCGCGCTGCAGTCAGTCAAGCTTCGGCTGGCTGATTGCCGAGACGAAACAAGAAAAGGGCGGCCGAAGCGATGCTTCGGTCGCCCTTTTTCGTCGCCTACTTCACCACCGCTTCGATCCAGACGGCGATCCTTTGCGCCAGAAACGCCGTGGTCGATGGCGACAGCGCGTCGCCGGCAATGACGTGATTGTCCGGGTCGCCAGTGTCGTCGACCGGAACCAGTTCATGCGGCGCGCCCCAGCGCCCGGCAATCTCGCGGCTGCGGTCGGCCCGCACCACTTTGTCCGAATCAGAAAAGATGAACAAAGCAGGGACGGTCGCCTTCTCCACCGGCGCGCCATAGGCAAGCTCGGTCAGCGCCTGCATCGGCAAGGTTGCTTCGATCGGATAGCGGGTGGTCCAGAATTTTTCATTCAGCGCGTTGCGCGGCACGAAGCTATGTTCCTTGCCGGCGACCAGCCTGGCGATTTGTTTGCCCCACGGCATGGTCAGGATCTCGGCGCCCGAAGTCTTGACGCCGAAGTTCGGGGAGATGAACGCAATCGCCGCCACCCCGTCCGACGCACCGGGCTGCGTTGCCGCCCAGACCGCCAGCGAGCCGCCGGTCGAAGTCGAGATGACGATCACCTTGTCGCCGATCGCCCGGCCGATGGCGAGCGCCTCCTCATAGTCGTTGATCCAGGCATTGATGCTGCCTTGCGTCATCGCCGCGCCATCCTGCCCATGACCGGTAAGCCGTGTGTAGAAGAGATTGGCGTCAAGCTGTTCCGCCACTTCGTCAGGCAGCGGGCGGACCTCGCCCTTCGATGCGGAAAAGCCGTGGATGTAGACGATCGATAGCGGGGTCCTGGCATGCACCAACGGATCGGCCCAGACGATCTCCTTCTCCAGCCCGTCTCGGATTCCGGGGATGGCGGCTTCCGCCTTTGCCACATAGGCCTGCGGATCGTCGCCGATGAGCGAGGGATCGAAACGGATCGTGGTGTCGACGCGAACGCGCGGGCCGAACACGAAGGCCAGTGCGAGAACGGCAATAAGGCCCAGCACAGCAAGCACGATCCGTCGCCCCATCGCAGACTCCACGCGGCACTTGTCTCAACCATGGCGACGGCGGCCCGAAAACGGGGAGCCTGCCAATTTCGCAGGCGTCCTATTCGATCGGCGGCTTGCGGTCGTAATGCAGAGGCCGCGCCTTCCAACTGGTCATCAGGCTGATAA
>NZ_RZRA01000431.1:0-4627 GCF_003998945.1 Mesorhizobium sp. M7A.F.Ca.CA.003.01.2.1
TGGATGATCGCATCGAAGATCAGAATACCAGTTGCGTCAGGCATCATTGTGTCAGTAATCAAATTGCCTTTCGCCCATGCTGCAAACTGGTTGGGAACACGCAGTGATCCGAATCCGACAGGTGAGCTCACGCCAAGCTTCTGGCGAACAGTCTCGTCTGAAACAGACTCTATGAACTCAGGGGGCAGCCGAACCCAATAGGGACGGGGAACAGGCAATCCGAGGTCCGCAGCCAAGCAGGCACCTATGCTCTCCCGAGACAAGCTCGACACCCCGGCATCGCATCCGCTGGATAGCTTGCAGAAAACCTCGACGGTCTCTCCTGCCGCATCCTCGCACATCAAAAGGATCGGAGCGGTGCGACCCTGAGAGGCCGGGCGCAGAAACTCTGTTGCCGTTACACTCTCCAGCAATTCACCCCCCCACAGGGACGGCGCTGTTGGCCATCCCTCTCCCTCAAAAAACTATGATCAGTCACACCAACTCCGCGGCCTGCGCGTACGCCGACACCAGCGTCGAGCTCGGCTTCACGGCATCATGCGGCACAAGCACATAGGACGACGGTTTCCGCCCATTCCCTAGCATGCTCGTTCGCATGGTGAACCCATTTCCGCGCCGCCTATTCCGCAGCGTCGGCCTGCTGCGTCAACGCGTGCCCTGCGCCTGCGTTCTGATTATTCTGCTCAGCAATCGTCGGGCCGGACCATATCGAAAGCGCCGTATCGAACAGCGCGCTTCCACGGTGTGAGACGGTCTCCTCATCCCATGCCTGGTACTGATGGAGTTCCCGGTTCAGCGCGAGCGCCGTGTGTGCTCTCACAGCAGGCATCTTGGTCGAGAACGATCCGTTCGAAGCCGACGTGTTCAGCTTCTGGGTCAGCAGTGTGAGGTTGCCGAGCTTGTTTATGATCTTGTCGCGGTCAACCTCGCGAGCAACCTGGTCAATATCCACCTCGCCGGCCGCAACGTGATCAAAACCCGGAACGGGCCAATTCTCGCGCCATTTTTGCGGCATGATGTGTTCGAGCGTCAAATCGCTCCGGATGGCGACGACTTCGCTGCGATCGTTCCTTTTCTGGTGTTCAAGCGCCTCGAACAGATACCGAAGGCGCGGCTGACGACTCCCTTTGTATTGGTCGCGACCAAGCCATTGCGCCTTCCATTCGCTGTCTGGCGGGAAACGGATCGCATCCGCCTGACTCGCGGACAGCAATTGATGAACACGCGCGACTGACACTTGGCCGCCCGCGCGAAGCTTTGCGATCATATCGACAAAGAACTTGTTGTAATTGGCGGTCGTGAGGCCGCAGATATCGCGCCTGACGATATAGGATTCGATCAGCCGGAGAGCATCGGGCAGCTCGCCTTCGTCCAGCGCGCTTTCGCCCGCTAGATAGAGCACGAGAGGCATGGCCGTTGACACGTCGAACGCCTTGGTAAAGCGCCCGAAGCGTCCCAAAGGATCATCGGTCGACTGATCCGATAGCCGTCGATGAACTGCCGCGCTTGCTGCGATCGATTCGAGCTCAGCTTTGATGGAGGTGAACGGCGTGAGGTCCAAAATCCATCTGCGATAGGATTCAAAGAGATCGTCGACCGAAACGGTCTCCGCTTTCTTCATTGTAAGGTGGTCGACAAGCAGCCAATCCAGGCGGGACTTCGTCTGACGACCGCGTGTATCCCCTTCCTTCCAGAACCAACCGTCGAGCGGGAGCCAGAAATCCTGGTACAGGCGGTCTACATTCAGAGAACCCTTGGTCTGTCCCAACCCTTTCGCTCGCTGAAAGATGAAGTTACGCATGAGATCACCGGCGGTCAGATCGACTCCCCGGCTGTTAAGCGTTTCGAAGATCGTCTGAGCGTCATCGCCACCTTCAAGTTCGATTGATACTGCTGCCAACCCGACGCGTAACGCCTCAAACAACTTCTCCATGCGAAAGGCATCATATTCACCATTCGGCCGGACGTGCTTTTCGATGCGATCCTTGAAGAACGCATGCGCCGCTACCGACGGGCGAACCACACCCTGCTCATCATCCAAACGGAAGGTTGCCGCATCCGACTTGTCCTCAGCGTCAACCACTCCGATGAAAGAAGCACGGTCGGTGAGTGACGGCCAAAGCTTGAACCGCTCGACTTCTGGCTGCTCCATTACACCATCGTTGAAGATGTACTTGGCTACCTCGTCCGCATATTCGGGTGAGTGGCAGGCTGCCACGTCCCTTAGGGCGGTCAGGAGCAACTGGAAGGTCGTAAGGCGCTGTTGGCCATCAATGACCTCAAACGCCTGCACCTGCTTGCCGAACGTTTTCACCTGCGAGATCACGATCGCTCCCATGAAGTGGGGCGCAGATAACACGCCTTCCGCCTCAAGCTTTGCCGCAGCCCGCTGAATATCCTCCCAAAGCAACTCCAGTTGGGGGGTCACTTTCCAGGCGTATTGCCGCTGATACAGCGGAATCAGGTAGCGTCTCTTACCGTCAAAAAGCTCTATGATCGATCTTGTAAATGGTCGCATTAGCCCTATTCGCCCCTAATCGAGTGTGCTTATAATTCGCTGAGCCAAACTACACTTATAGTTTTAAGCTATCCTCGCGCCTTCACCTGCGTGTCCCAATCAGCCGCTTTATCTACGAGAGAAGGATTGGATCAACAACATCGCTGGGCGATGGCTTGTCTGCCCGTTCGGTCGCCCTGTCGACGAGTTTTTCTAGTTCTCGGGCGAAATTGAACGGCCGCTGCTTTGTGAAAATCGGCGTGAGCGTCCAGAAGGGATTTTGAACCGCCGAAGGACGATCAAAATTCTTGTCCTTGCATAGAGAGAATTTTCCGGTGCCGTCCGTGTCGACCCTTCCATAACGGCGAAACCATTCGCTGATCGCCGATTTGTAAACTTCCTTTTCGACGGCATTCAGCAGAGAGTGAATGACCCGAACATCGTTGTGCCGCTTCACATGATCGAAAATTCCTAGCGCCACTTCATGGATGATCTTTTTCTCCGAAGATCCTCTTAGCTTGGTGCCATCGTTGCTCTGCAAGGTCGAAGAATATTTCTTTTCCAGTTTTAATAAGCTCTCTGGCGGCGTTCTGCTCTTGTCGCGTTTGAGGTCAGCCAGGAGTTTGAAGATCGGTCTTTCATGATTCATTCTGGTCACTGGACCGATGCCCCCTCGGGCCTTTTCAAAACCTTGGTCACGCCCTCAAACAAGCTCCCCTGCCTGCGAATAGGCCGAAACCAGCGAGGCCAGCGTCGCGCTTGGCTTCACCGCGTCATGTGGCACGAGCACATAAGTCCACGGCTTTCCGCCCGTATCCCTGGCGTGCTCATTTGCGTGATGCACCCATTTCCGGGCAGCCTTGGCCTTCGCCTGAACAATCGGGTCGGCCATCTCATTCTTCGCCTTGATCTCAATGATGAACTTGTCCTTGGTAGTCTCGACCACGAAATCCGGCTCGTATGACTGCCCGGACGCGTATTCGATCCTGAACTGACCGATTGCGGGTTTCATCCAGCGCAACACTCCGGCTTCGCTGGCAGCCTCCACGATGACCGCGAATTCCCGCTCTGTGTCGGAGTCGAATTTCTGGTACGGATAGCAGCACTTGGCGAAACCTTCGAAGACATATTTTGGTGTAAGGTTGAGCGGGCTGACTGGCGTTCGGAAATCCCGAACGAATGCCTCGCTGGGGACGTTGTAGGCCTGGGGCTTCATCACGACGAAACCCCTTGAGACGCTAGCTCGGTAATCGGTCGGGGTCTCCCAATAGTGCGTCATCATCTGCTGGAAAATGAACCTGGCGAGATCTTTGCCGTGCGTCAAAAGGACGTTCTCCACGTCCTCGGAGGTCGCAAGGTATGATTGAAGCCGCGCCACCATCTGCCCCGCCAGCTTGAACAGAAGCTCGCTCTGCGTGTCGTAATCGACCTCTGGCATGTCCATGAGATGGCGGACAACATAGCTCTCTAAGCGTTCTTCCTTCGAGCCTTCCACCGTGCGAGCAAGGAAGGCGCGCGTCTCGTCGCGGAGTCGTTGGACCATGATCTGATCGGAGAGCGGCTGCCTGGCGATTGTTTCGAGATTCGAAAGGTCGAAATCCTTGAATCCAAAATTTACCTGCGTCGTCGGCAGCACGACGATTTCGGGAATCGAAATCGTGTGCATGACGATCTGTTTCGTGACTTTAGCGACGGTCGCTGCGACATCGGTTTTTCGTTCGAAACTTTCGAACCATCGCTGTTCAGGTGCCATGACCGCCTTCACGATGCTGGTGATTTCAGCCTGTATCTCTGGCGTGTCGAGTTTTTCGATCCCGGTCTTGATCCGGCGTTCGAACTCGCGCTGGATCACATCCCAAGCGACTTTCGCTACCTCACGCTCTTCCTGGGTCTCGAAGACGTAAGACGTTTGTTCGGATTCCTCAAACGCTCCCGCTTTTCCGGTAAGCATCGTTTCAACATTCGAAGGAGCTTCGACCACATGCGCGCCGAGATTCGACACGTCGCCGCTGCCGCCGACAATGACGGTCTTCCTAATCGAGATGAGCGAGTCCGGATCGCGCGCTGCCTTGATTACGTCGTCGAACCTGTCATGCGCGATGACGGTCAAGCGATCGACGGCTTCCACGC
>NZ_RZRA01000432.1:0-4620 GCF_003998945.1 Mesorhizobium sp. M7A.F.Ca.CA.003.01.2.1
GCCATGTCGGCGCTGCTTCTGGCCGGCGCGCCCGCCGGTGCGGTCACGCCCGCCGACACGCTGGTCGAAGGTTTCGCGATCGACGACATCATCTCCATGGATCCGGGCGAGGCGTTCGAGCTGTCGACCGCCGAGGTCACCGGCAACACCTATGATCTGCTTGTCCGTCTCGACCTCAGCGACACCTCCAAGGTCAAGGGCGACCTTGCCGAAAGCTGGACCGTCTCCGATGACGGCCTGACCTACACGTTCAAGCTCAAGCCCGGCCTGAAATTCGCTTCCGGCAATCCGATCACGGCGTCCGATGTCGCCTGGTCGTTCGAGCGCGTCATCAAGCTCGACAAGAGCCCGGCCTTCATCATCGGCCAGTTTGGCATCAGCGGTGACAACGTCACCGAAAAGGCCAAGGCTGTCGACGACGGCACCTTCCAGTTCACCGTCGACAAGGCCTATGCGCCGAGCTTCGTGCTGAACTGCCTGTCGGCAACGGTGGCTTCGGTGGTCGACGCCAAGCTGGTCAAGGAGCATGTCGCTTCGGTCACGCCGAGCGCCGACTACAAATGGGACAATGACTTCGGCAATGCCTGGCTGAAGACCGGCTATGCCGGCTCCGGCGTCTTCAAGCTGCGCGAATGGCGGGCCAACGAAGCCGTCGTTCTCGAGCGCAACGACAATTACTACGGCGAAAAAGCCAAGCTTGCCCGCGTCATTTATCGCAACATGAAGGAAAGCTCGGGCCAGCGCCTGGCGCTCGAGGCTGGCGACATCGACGTTGCCCGCAATCTCGAACCGAACGACCTCGACGCCATCGCCAAGAACGCCGACCTCACCACCACCAGCGCGCCCAAGGGCACGGTCTATTACATCAGCCTCAACCAGAAGAACGCGAACCTCGCCAAGCCGGAGGTGCGCCAGGCGTTCAAGTATCTGGTCGACTATGATGCCTTGAGCTCCACCATCCTCAAGGGCATCGGCGAAATCCATCAGACCTTCCTGCCCAAGGGCGTGCTCGGCGAATTGGATGAGAATCCGTTCAAGCTCGATGTCGCCAAGGCCAAGGAATTGCTGGCCAAGGCCGGTCTGCCCGACGGCTTCAGCGTAACCATGGACGTACGCACCGGCCAGCCGACGACCGGGATGGCGGAATCGATCCAGCAGACGCTCGGACAGGCCGGCATCAAGCTCGAGATCATCCCGGGCGACGGCAAGCAGACGCTCACCAAATACCGCGCCCGCAACCACGACATCTATATCGGCCAATGGGGCCAGGATTATTTCGACCCGAACTCCAACGCCCAGACCTTTGCCTCGAACCCGGACAATTCGGATGGGGCCAAGACCAAGACGCTGGCCTGGCGCAACGCCTGGGACATTCCGGACCTGACCAAGCAGACGGAAGCGGCACTGCTCGAGAAGGATGCCGGCAAGCGCGCCGACATGTACAAGGATCTCGAGAAGAAAATCCTCGACACCAGCCCCTTCGTCGTCATCCACCAGCAGCTGGAAGTGGCCGGCCTGCGCAAGAACCTCAAGGGCTTTGCGCTCGGCCCGAGCTTCGACACCAACTTCGTCGGACCGGTGTCCAAGGAATAGTGCTCGCGGACACGCCGCATGAGCGCGGTTGAAAAAGAAGTGGCGGCGGGGCGCGGCAGCGCCCGCGCCGTCGCTGTTGCATCATCGCTTGGCCGTTTCCTGGTCATTGCGATCACGACCTATCTTGGTCTGCTCGCGGTCACCTTCTTCATCGGCCGCGTCATTCCAATCGACCCGGTGCTGGCGGTGCTCGGCGACCGGGCGCCGGCCAATGTGGTTGAGCGCACGCGCCGCGAGATGGGCCTCGATTTGCCGTTGATCGAGCAGTTCTACATCTATGTGAAGAATGCGCTGAACGGCAATTTCGGCGTCTCCGTGCTGACCACCAATCCGGTCATGACCGACATTCGCCGGGCGCTTCCGGCCACGACGGAACTGGCGACCCTCGGAACGCTGATCGGCGCGTTGTTCGGCGTGCCGCTCGGTGTGCTGGCCGCGGTCAGGCGCGGCAGCCTCATCGACCAGATCGTGCGCGTCATCGGCCTGATCGGTTATTCCGTGCCGATCTTCTGGCTGGGGCTGCTTGGGCTGGTGCTGTTTTACGCCAAGCTGCAATGGGTTGCCTTCCCGGCGAGGCTCGACGTCGTCTACGAATACACCTTTACGCCGATCACCGGCTTCTATCTCCTCGACTCTGCGATGCAGGGGCAGTGGGA
The DNA here is from genome assembly GCF_003998945.1 of Mesorhizobium sp. M7A.F.Ca.CA.003.01.2.1. Lineage (NCBI taxonomy): Bacteria > Pseudomonadati > Pseudomonadota > Alphaproteobacteria > Hyphomicrobiales > Phyllobacteriaceae > Mesorhizobium > Mesorhizobium sp. M7A.F.Ca.CA.003.01.2.1. The sequence goes on from NZ_RZRA01000432.1 coordinate 2,250, forward strand.
CGTTTTTTACGACGCCTTCCGCCACATCATCCTGCCGGCCTCGCTGCTCGGCTATTTCTCGCTCGCCTATATCAGCCGCATGACGCGCTCGTTCATGCTCAACGAATTGTCGCAGGAATATATCGTCGCGGCGCGCGCCAAGGGCCTGTCGGAAACCCGCATCATCTGGGGCCACGCGCTGCGCAACGCAGCGGTGCCGATGGTGACGGTGATCGCGCTGTCCTATGCCGGACTGCTGGAAGGTTCGGTGCTGACCGAGACCGTCTTCTCATGGCCGGGCATCGGCCTTTACATCACCAATTCGCTGCAGAACGCCGACATGAATGCGGTGCTCGGTGGCACCATCGTCATCGGCTCGGTGTTCATCGCCATCAACCTTCTCTCCGACCTGCTGTATCGGGTGCTCGATCCGAGGACGAAGTCCGCATGAGCGTCGACACCATCCAGAGCCGTCGCGACTGGCTGCTCAGCGAGCGGCCGGCCTCGCGCATGCAGGCAAGGCTCGGCCGCGCCTATGTGGCGTGGCGGCGCTTTTCCGCCAACCGGTTGGCGTTTCTGGGCCTGCTCATCATCATTGCCCTGCTGGTCGTTGCCGCCCTTGCAGGCGTGCTGGCACCTTATTCGCCAACGTTCGGCGACCTGAAGAACGCGCGCCTGCTGGCGCCGAGCGCCGAGCACTGGTTCGGCACCGACGATCTCGGCCGCGATATCCTGTCGCGCATCCTCTACGGCTCGCGCTGGACGCTTTACGTGGTCATCCTGGTCGCCATCATCGCCGCACCCATCGGCCTTCTGGTCGGCACGGTGGCCGGCTATGCCGGCGGCTGGACCGATGCCATCCTGATGCGCATCACCGACATCTTCCTCGCCTTTCCCAAGCTGATCCTGGCGCTGGCCTTCGTCGCAGCACTTGGCCCCGGCATCGAGAATGCGGTGCTGGCCATCGCCATCACCTCATGGCCGCCCTACGCCCGCATCGCGCGGGCAGAGACGCTGACGGTGCGCAATTCCGACTACATCAAGGCGGTGCAACTGATGGGCGCCTCGCCCTTCCGCATCGTGCTGCGCCATATCATGCCGCTTTGCATTTCGTCCCTGATCGTCAGGGTGACGCTCGACATGGCCGGCATCATCCTGACCGCCGCCGGGCTCGGTTTCCTCGGCCTCGGCGCGCAGCCGCCGCTGCCCGAATGGGGCACGATGATCGCGTCCGGCCGCCGCTTCGTGCTCGACCAGTGGTGGGTGGCCGGTGCGCCGGGCTTCGCCATCCTCATCGTCAGCCTCGGCTTCAACCTGCTTGGCGACGGCCTGCGCGACGCGCTCGATCCGCGGAGTGGCGACCAATGAGCGGCGACCAATGAGCGGAGAAACGAAAACGCTTCTCAACGTAGACGACCTGCGCGTCACCTTCCCGACCCGCACCGGGCTGATCGAGGCGGTGCGCGGCGTTTCCTTTTCGCTCGGCCGCGAACGGCTCGGCATCGTCGGCGAATCCGGCTCGGGAAAATCGCAGACCGGCCGCGCCATCATGGGCCTGACGCCACCGCAGGCGCGGATATCGGCCAACAAGCTCGCCTTCGACGGCATCGATTTGCTCACCGTCTCGCCACGCGAACGCAGGAAGCTGCGCGGCAAGCGCATCGCCATGATCCTGCAGGATCCGAAATATTCGCTCGACCCGGTGATGAGCATCGGTCGCCAGATCGTCGAGACGCTGCGCACCCATGAAAAGGTCGGCAAGGCGGAGGCGCGCGACCGTGCATTGGCCATGCTGGAGGCGGTGCAGCTCCGTGATCCCTCTCGCGTCTTCAATTTGCATCCGCATGAAGTTTCGGGCGGCATGGGCCAGCGCGCCATGATCGCCATGATGCTGATCGCCGGTCCGGAAATGATGATCGCCGACGAGCCGACCTCGGCGCTCGACGTCACCGTGCAGCTCGATGTGCTCGGCATCCTCGACCGGCTGGTCAGTGAGCGTGGCATGGGGCTGATCTTCATCTCGCACGATTTGCGCCTGGTCTCGTCCTTCTGCGACCGCGTCATCGTCATGTATGCCGGCAAGGTGGTCGAGCAGCTCAAGGCGTCCGAACTCGGCCAGGCCCAGCATCCCTACACGCGCGGCCTGCTCAATTGCATGCCCAAGATCGGTGCCGACCGCCACCCGCTGCCGGTGCTCGACCGCAAGCCGGAGTGGGCGGCATGACTTCTGCGATTGCCGTCGACAGGCTGGAAGTGATCTTCGACCGTTTTCGCGCACTGAAAGGCGTCAGCCTCGACGTGCAGCCGGGCGAATCCTTCGGCCTGGTCGGCGAATCCGGCTCCGGCAAATCGACGCTGCTGCGGGCCATCGCCGGCCTTGCGCCGGTTGCAT
>NZ_RZRA01000433.1:0-4619 GCF_003998945.1 Mesorhizobium sp. M7A.F.Ca.CA.003.01.2.1
GTGCTGACCGGCCTCGCAGCCCTGGCGGGGCTCGCCGCCTGCAGCACCGTTTCACTGCCAACCGGCGAAGGCGCCGGGGTCTCCTCCTCCGCCACCAGCACGCTGGCCAGCATCCGCGCCTCGGCCGGGCTCGCGCCGCTGGTCCCCGACCGGCAGCTCGAACAGGCCGCCCTGCAGCAGGCAGGCTACATGGCGCAGCGCCGCCGCATGAGCCACACCACCGGCTGGGGCAAGGATTTCGCCTCGCGCGTCAGGGACAATAGAATTTCCGGTGCCGCGGCGGAGAACATCGCCGAGGGTCGTTTCGACCTCGATAAGCTGTTCGACATCTGGGTGCATTCACCAGGCCATCGCCGCAACATGCTCGACCCGCGCTTCACACGCTTCGGCCTTGCCTATGTGCGCGACGGCAGCGACAGCAAGCTCCGTTACTGGAGCCTCGTGCTCGGAAAATAGGAAAACGTGCCGGTTCGGTGCGCCACACCCAAGACGATTTGATGGAAAGCTAGTCCATATGCGCCGCCGGCGCGCCGCCGGCTGGCGCCTGCTTCGGCTTGCGCAGCAGGAAAACAAACGGGATGGCAAGCAGTGTCATCACCATGAGTATTTTGAAGTCGTTGACGTAGGAGATCATCATGGCCTGGAGATTGACCATGCGATCGACCTGCGAGAGCGCCGTTGGGTCGCCGCCTGCGGCCGCCGGCGAGACAGCCCACAGATTGGGGTTGAACGGATTGATGAAGGCCGAAAGCTCGGCATGGTTGATCTGCGTGTTGCGCACCATCAACACCGTCACGACCGACACGCCGATCGACGAGCCAAGATTGCGCACCAGGCTGAACAGAGCCGTGGCATCGGTGCGGAAGCGCACGTCAAGCGTGGCGAAGGCGACGGTCGACAACGGCACGAACACCATCCCCATGCCCAGGCCCTGGATGACGCCGGAGCTGATGATCAGCCAATTGTCCATCTGCGGGGTGAAGCTGGACATGGTGTAGAGCGACTGCGCGGTCAGCAGGAAGCCGATGACGACGAGGATCCTGGCGTCAATCCTGCTCATGAGCCGCCCGACGACGAGCATCGAGATCATGGTGCCGACGCCGCGTGGCCCCATGACGATGCCGATGGTGACGGTCGGATAGCCGAAGATGGTCGACAGCATCGGCGGCAGCAGCGACATGCTCGCCAGGATGAGCACACCCATGACGAAGATGAATGCGAGCCCGGTCACGAAATTGCGGTCGAGGAAGATCTTGGGATCGATGAAGGGGTGCTCGGCCGTCATGGTGTGAATGATGAACACCCAGAAGCCGGTGAGCGAAAGACCAAGTTCGATCCAGATCTCGACCGAGGAAAACCAGTCGACCTCGCCGCCGCGGTCGAGCAGCAGCTGAAGCGCGCCGACGCCGAGCGATATCATGGCGAAGCCGAAGAAATCGAAGCCGCGCACGCGCCGCGCGATAGCCGGCAAATAAGCGGCCATACCGAGAAAGGCGACGATGCCGACCGGCAGATTGATGAAGAACACCCAACGCCAGTTGAAATTCTCGGTCAGCCAGCCACCGAGTGTCGGGCCCAGAATCGGACCCAGCATGATACCGGCGCCCCAGATGGCCATCGCCTGGCCATGGCGTTCCCTGGGATTGATGTCGAGCAGGAAGGTCTGCGACAGAGGCACGATCGCGGCGCCGAACACGCCTTGCATCAGCCGGAAGAACACCATGGTCTCCAGGCTCCAGGCGATGCCGCACAGCATCGAAAACACGGTGAAGCCGACCACCGCCGTCAGGAACAGTTCCTTGCGGCCGAAGCGATCGGCCAGCCAGCCGGTGACCGGCGTCATGATGGCGGCGGCAACGATGTAGGAGGTCAGCACCCAATTGATGTTGTCAGGCGAGGCGCCGAGATCGCCGGTCATGGTCGGCAGCGCGACGTTGGCGATCGTCGTGTCGAGCGCCTGCATGATCGTCGCCAACATGAGCGCGACCGTGATCAGGCCGCGATGCGGCACTTCTTTGAAGGGTTCGGGCGTGCTCATGGCGTGGAACTTCCAGCAGGTAACAAAAACGTGTACAAGGGGTTTCCGGGCGGCAACGCCTTCCGTTGAGAGACCCTCGTCGCGGTGGGACGCGATTGTCGATGTGGGGGTTACATCGACTGAAAGTCTCTGATCAGCGGATGCCTGCCGCCCGGAAACATGAGGACCGACGGGTCCGCGTCGGAGATTTCAGACTTCGGCCAGGCCGCTATGCGGCGTGCCCAAACGCTGATCCTTCCAGCTCCTCCCATCAGACCAATCCTGCTATTCACCTCCGCCGCTGGTCCTGCGGCATTCTGTTGACGTTACTGCGCGGCCTCGCCGGCCGTGGCGTGACCGAAGATCGAAGGCAGGCCACGCGCCACGCCGGTGTCGACGGTAACGGTGGCGCTCATGCCGGTGCGCAACGCCATCTTGGCGTCCGCATCGGTCAGTTCGAGACGAACCGGGATGCGCTGTGTGACCTTGACCCAGTTGCCGGTGGCATTCTGGGCCGGCAGCAGCGAGAACTCGGCTCCCGTGCCGGCGCCGATCGCCTTGACCGTCGCCTCGAAGGTGCGCCCCGGATAGGTGTCGACCACGATCTCGGCCTTCTGGCCGGGCTTCATGTGGGTGAGCTGCGTTTCCTTGAAATTGGCATCGATCCAAGTGTCGCCGGTCTCGACCAGCGAAAACAGCGGCGTGCCGGAACCGACATACTGGCCGACCTTGAACGACGAGGCCTGGCTGACGATGCCGTCAGCCGGCGCCTTGACCGTGGTCTGCGCCAGGTCGTAGGCGGCCTTGTCGCGCGCGGCGAGCGCGGCCATCACGGTCGGATGCTTGTCGGTTTCGATGTCGGGATTGCCGCCAAGGGCTGCCTTGGCGCTGATGATGCCTTGCTCGGCAACGGCGAGCTGCTGCTTGGCCTTGTCGAGATCGTTCTTGGCTTCGTCCAGCGACGATTTGGCGTTGATGCCCTTCTGGGCAAGATCGGCGGCGCGGTCGAACTGCGACTGGGCGAAGGCGACCTGGCTGGCATCGGACTTCTGCTGAGCCATCGACTGGCCATAGGCGGCGCGCAACTGCTCGACATTGAGACGCGCGCCCGCCACCGCCGCGTCGGCCTGCGCCAACGCGATCCGGTAGGGCTCGGGGTCGATGGCAAACAGCTCGTCACCCTGCTTGACCAGCTGGTTATCGAAGATGTCGACCTTGACGATGCGGCCGGCCGTGTCGGAAGCGATCGACACCTTGGCCTGCTGCAGATTGGCGTTCTCGGTCTCCTGATAGCGGCCGCCGGTAACCCAGACATAGCCGCCGCCAACAGCCAATGCCGCAGGCAGCGCGACCATCAGCAGGAAGCGGCCCAGCCGGCGCTTTTTCTTCACCGGCGCCGGAGCCGGCTGCACCGGGGGAGCAACGGTCGCCGGGGCCGCGGCCGGCTGCGCCGGCGCTTCCATTTCCAGTTCGGTCACTTTCTCGTCTATCTTGGCTACCGCGTTCATGCTGCTGCGCCCTCTGTGTTCTTCACTTTTTCAATGGACGGCGTCTCGTCGTCGGTCAGGTTGCGGACCATCGCCTCAAGTCCCTCGACGAGGATGCGACGGGCTTCCGGTTTCACGTTGACAAGCGATTCCTCATAGACTTCCCCGGCAATGCTCTTGATCACGGCGTAGGCATCGCTTGCCTTGGGCGTCAGGAAGATCATGCGGACGCGGCGATCGGCAGCGTCGGAACGACGCTCGATCCAGCCTCCCTCCTCCATGCGGTCGACCAGGCGCGAAACGCTGATCGGCTCGATTTCGAGAAGTTCGGCCAGCCGCGCCTGCGCGACACCGTCTTCCTTGGCAACGCGGACCAGAAGCCGCCATTGCGCCGAAGAAAGCCCCAAGCCACTGGCCCTCGCCTCGAAGCGCTTGCGCATCAGGCGCTGCACGTCGTGGATCAAGAAGCCCAATCTGTCGATGCCATCGGAAACCATGAGCGGGATATATAATAAGCGTGCTCACTATTCAAGGTGCCGCAGTGCACACAAAGCCGACAAATGTGCATGACAGCTTTGCCGGGCCAATCATGGTTATCGATTTGCGAACGCATGATGGCCGCGCCGCCTCTCCGCTGGTCGCGTCTGGCATATTGATGTACAGCCGCTGAACAGGATCGGGGGATCAACGCAATGCCGACGCTTTACGCTCTCAAGCCGGCCTTCCAGGGCCGACTGCGGCCGCTGGTCAATCGGCTGGCGGCCATCGGGGTCACCGCAAACAGCATAACCATCCTGGCGGCCGCGATGTCGATAGCCGCCGGCGCGGCCATTGCGATCCGGCATGAATGGCGCTGGCTGCTGTTGCTTATCCCCGTGGTGATGTTCGTGCGCATGGCGCTGAATGCCGTGGACGGCATGCTGGCGCGCGAGCATGGCCAAGCCTCGACGCTCGGCATGTATCTTAACGAGTTGTGCGACGTCGTTTCGGACCTCGCGCTGATCTTGCCTTTTGCCGTCTTTCCGGAATTTGGCGCATGGGGCGTCGTCGCCTTCGCAATATCGGCGGTGCTGACCGAGTTTGCCGGCGTGCTCGGCATCGCCGCCAAGAACGGC
>NZ_RZRA01000434.1:0-4616 GCF_003998945.1 Mesorhizobium sp. M7A.F.Ca.CA.003.01.2.1
GTTCTCGAAAACCACGCCATCCGACTCGGCAGAGCGCGTTTTCAAACGGGCTCTGACCAGGCGATACTAACCGATTTTAGCGCGTGGAGAAGCGGCGCTCGCAAGATCGCCGCCAAAGGGCATCGGGGGGCCAAAAAGACAGTCGGCGCCGGGATTTCTCCCAGCGCCTCCCTGTCAGATCAGGACACGGTCGCGGCAGCAACTTCCGTAAAGTCGTCGCGCCTTGCCGGCCTTGATTTTGACGGTCCTGCCAGTCCGCCGCCCGAGAGCAGCGTCCGTTCGGGACCACGCCGGTCTCCACCCTTGCGAGCTTTGCCCTGCGCACCATCGAAGGTTTTTGCCGTCCTTCATGGCAGCATCGGTCCGCCGTCGGCGTTGGCACGCTTTCCGCGGCCCCGTAGGTCTCGGCTCCGTCCCTCGAAACAGGCAAGCCTGCTCTCGCTTCGGGCCGTACGGGCCTCAGGAAATCCGCCTTTCACTTCGCCTTTCGGCTTGATGATCGGTAGCCGCCTGAGATGGGTTTAATGTACACCGAGTAAGGGTCCTGGGGAATGGCCGCTGCCCTGTGGATAGCGGGATTACCGGGGATCGTTAGCCACAAACCGGGGAATTCGAGCGCCGGCTGCTTTAGACAGCCCGCCCGCTTTTTTGCGTACGAGCCGACAGCGCCCCTTGCTCCGCCGGTGGTCGCGGGCTTCAATGCCGGCAAAGGATCGGACCTGCATGTCCGGCGCCGGGGAGGGCGGGTATTTTGAAAGTCGGAGTGGTTCTCAACCCGATTGCCGGTGGCGGCCGGCTGAAACGGCATTGGCCTGATGTTGCCGTGTCGCTGAAAAAGCATTTCGGCGAATTCGAGCTGCGCGAAACGCAGGCCGAAGGCGATGCCGAAAGGCTGGCAATCGATCTCGCAATGATTGGCTTCGATCTGGTGATTGCGGCCGGCGGTGACGGCACCGCCAGCGAAGTGGCCGACGGGCTTCTGCAGGCGGCCCAGGAGAGCGGCCGGATCACTGAACTTGGCCTGTTGCCGTGCGGCACCGGCATCGATTTCGCGCGCGGGCTCGGCCTGCCGAAAGAGGTGGATGCCGTGCTGAAGCGGTTGGCCGAAGCCAAGGGTCGCAAGGTCGATGCCGGGCGCATCGGCTACATCGACGATCACGGCGCGCTGGCCAGCCGGCACTTCATCAACATCGCCAGTCTCGGCCTGTCCGGCGCCACCGACCGCGCCGTCAATGCCGACAAGCGCAAGGGCAGGATGTCGGCCAAGGCACTGTTCCTGTGGCGCACCGTGGTGGAGTTCATCCGCTACCGTTTTCAGGACGTCAGGATCACGGTCGATGACGGCGCACCCGTCGAAGCGCGCATGGCGCTGGTGGCGGTCGCCAATGGAAAGTTCTTTGGCGGCGGCATGATGATCGCGCCGGATGCCGACCTGACCGACGGGCAGTTCGACATCGTCATCCTGCGCGCCGCCGGCAAGCTGAAGCTGATCTGGGACATCCGGCTGCTCTATGGCGGCCGGCACCGCAACCATCCGGCGATCACCATCCTGCGCGGCAGGAAAGTGGTGGTCGAGCCGCTCGGCGATGCGTCAGAGAATGGCGCCCTGGTCGATATAGACGGCGAGTCGCCGGGACGCATACCCGCGACCTTCGAGATCCTGCCGGGTGCATTGACGCTCAGATACTGAATCAAGCCGTTGACAGATTGATTCAGATGAATCCGCCCATCAATCCAACGTCCTGAAATCGCTTGATAACTGGCTGATGTCAGAGTTCCAGCTTGGCCGGAAAACCGGGCGCGCGCAGGTCGGTATCGACGGCATCCTCGAGCAATTTGACGATCTGGGTGGACCAGGCGCTGCCGCCATATTCCTGTTTGCCCATCTGGAAAATCTCACTCACAAGCGGCGCCAGTTGGAGCGGCAGTCTGAATTCCCTGCCCATCGCCAGCGCGAAGCCGAGGTCCTTCAGCGCCAGGTCCATGGTGAAGCCGATGTCGTAGGAGCCGTTGAGAATGAGCTGGCTTTCGGTCTCGTGGACGAAGCTGTTGCCGGAGGAGGCTGAGATGGCATGGTAGGACTGGGCGAGGTCGAGCCCGCCTTGTTTGGCCAACATCAGCGCCTCGCCGGCGGCGACGAGATGGATGAAGGCGAGCATGTTGGTGATCACCTTGATCACCGCCGCCGAGCCGACCGGACCCATCAGGAACGACTTTGCGCACATCGCCTCGATGGCCGGCCGATGACGTTCGTAGAGCGCTGGATCGCCGCCGACCAGCGCGGTGATCTTGCCAGCCGCCGCCAGATGCACGCCACCGGTGACCGGGCATTCCAGCGTCTCGACGCCCCTGGCCGAGGCGAGGGCCGCAAGGCGAAGAATCTCGTCGCGGCCGTTGGTGGACATCTCGATCCAGGTGCCGCCTTGGGGTAGGCCCTCCAGCAATCCGCCGGGTCCGGCCAGCACCGCTTCGCTGACCTTGGGCGAAGGCAGGCACGTGATGGCATTGCCGGCCCAGGCGGCGGCCTCGGCCGGGCTGCTCGCGGCAGTGGCGCCGAGCGCCACCAGGCGCTCGACGGCGGCCGGATCGCGGTCGAGGACGGTGACGGCAAAGCCGTTGCGGATCAGGCTGGCGGCAAGGTTTCCGCCGAGATGGCCAAGCCCGATGAAGGCGTAGCTCTTGCTCACGGCATCAGCGGGGTCTGCATCATCTGCAGATGCAGGTCCTTGCCCGTATAGGGGTGCGCGTCGCAGACCGCTTCGTTCAACTCGACGCCGAGGCCGGGCTCCTTCGAGGGGACGACGTTGCCGTCCTGCCACTCGATCTTCTTCTTCAAGAGCGTGGCATGGAAACCGTCCCACTGCTTCAGCGATTCCAGGATGAGGAAGTTGGGCAGTGTCACCGCCAGCTGGATGTTGGCCGCACCGACGATCGGCCCGCAATAGCAGTGAGGGGCGACCTGGATGTGGTAGGCCTCGGCCATCGCCGCGATCTTCTTGGTTTCGAGAATGCCGCCGGAGCGGCCGAGGTCCGGCTGCAGGATGGTCGCGGCGCGGTTCTCGATGACGCGGGCGAACTCGAACTTGGTGGTCAGCCGTTCGCCGGTGGCGATCGGGATCGAGGTCGCGCGGGCCACTTGCGCCATGACTTCGGGCATGTCAGGCGGCACCGGCTCCTCGAACCACAAGGGATCATAGGGCTCGATGGCGCGCGCCATGCGCAGCGCGCCGGACGCTGTGAACTGGCCGTGCGTGCCAAACAGGATGTCGGCGCGGGTGCCGACCGCCTCGCGGATCGCCTTGATCATGCGGGTGGACAGGTCGATATCGACAAGACGCGGCTGGTGGCCGTCGAAGGCGGTGTAGGGGCCGGCCGGGTCCAGTTTGACGGCGTTGAACCCCTGTTCGACATATTCGAGCGCGCAGGCGGCGGCGAGATCGGGGTCGTTGTAGACGTTCTTGCCGTGCGCATCCTCGGAGTGGACGCTGCCGGTGTGCGGATAAAGATAGGTGTAGGAACGCAGCGTTTCGTGCACCTGGCCGCCGAGCAGTTTGTAGACCGGCTTGTCGGCCTCCTTGCCGATGATGTCCCAGCAGGCCATTTCCAGCGCCGAGAAGCAGCCCATGCCTGACACGTCGGGCCGCTGGGTGAAGCCGGACGAATAGGCGCGGCGGAAGAAGTTCTCGATGTCGTGCGGATCGCGGCCGACGAGATAGCGCTCGGCCATGTCCTCGACCATCCGGGCGGTAACATGGGCGGAGAAGGTGGCGTTGTAGGCCTCGCCATAGCCGACCACGCCGCCATCGGTGGTCAACTTGACGAAGATGAAATACTTGCCGCCGATGCCGGGCGGCGGATTGTCGACAACCCAGGTCTTGACGTCCGTGATCTTCATTTTTGGTCCTCCAGAACCAGTTCGGCGCCCTTCCAACCGGTCATGATCGAGGCGGCGTTGGTGTTGCCGGTGATGTTGTCGGGGAAGATGGAGGCGTCGATGACGCGCAGGCCGTCGATGCCGTGCACCTTGAGACGCGGGTCGACGACGGCGCGCGCCGGATCGGGCCCCATGCGGCAGGTCGAGACCGGATGATAGACAGTGCCCGAGCGCTTCCTGAAATCCTGAATCAGGTCTGCATCGGAAGTGATTGACGGGCCTGGCAAAACCTCTTCCTCGATGATCTCGGCCATGGCAGGCATCGAGGCGATCTTGCGGACGAATTTCACCGCCGCCAGCATCTCCTCGACATCGGCATTGGTGGAGTAGGCATTGGCCGTTATCCTGGGGTACTCGCGCGGATTGGCCGAGCGGATCATGATCTCGCCACGGCTCGACGGGCGGCAGTTGGACAGGCCGATGGAAAAGCCCGGCCATGGGTCGGGCGTCAGGATGGGACGCTCGCCGCTCTTGGGAATGACGGTCGAGAATGCCTGGAAATAGAGCTGCATGTTGGGCCGCGTCGCCGCCGGGTCGGTGCGGAAGAAGCCACCGGCATTGTTCATCGACAGCGACAGCGGGCCCGAACGGGTCAGGATATATTGCATGCCGACCAGCAGCTTGCCCCACCAGGGACGCAGCGTCTGGTTGAGCGTCGGCAGCTTGCCCTTGAAGGTGTAGT
>NZ_RZRA01000435.1:0-4612 GCF_003998945.1 Mesorhizobium sp. M7A.F.Ca.CA.003.01.2.1
TGCGCCTACATCGCCGTCGTCAGGCGAAATACTGGCCGCCATTGGCCGTGATGGTCGAGCCGGTGATGAAGCCGGCATCTTCGGATGCGAGGAAGACGACGCAGCGCGCGATTTCTTCGGGCTCACCGAGGCGGCCGACAGGAATCTGCGGAATGATGCGCTCGTTGAGCACCTTCTCGTCGATCGCCTTGACCATCTCGGTGGCGATATAGCCGGGACAGATGACGTTGACAGTGATGCCGGCGCGCGCCCCCTCTTGGGCGAGAGCCTTGCTGAAACCGATATCGCCGGCCTTGGCGGCGGAATAGTTGACCTGGCCGGCCTGGCCCTTCTGGCCGTTGATCGAGGAGATGGTGATGATGCGGCCGAACTTGCGGTCGCGCATCCCGCTCCACAGCGGATGCGTCATGTTGAAGACGCCGGACAGGTTGGTGTCGATGACCTCTTTCCACTGCTCACGCGTGATCTTGTGGAACATGGCGTCGCGGGTGATGCCGGCATTGTTGACCAGCACCGAGACCGGGCCGAGATCGGCCTCGACCTGCTTGATGCCGGCGGCGCAGGCATCATAGTCGGCGACCGACCATTTGTAGACCGGAATGCCGGTCTCAGCCTTGAATTTCGCCGCTGCGGCATCATTGCCGGCATAGTTCGCCGCAACCGAATAGCCGACGGTCTTCAATGCGATCGAGATCGCCGCGCCGATGCCGCGCGATCCGCCTGTGACGATTGCTACCTTGGTCATGCATTTCCCCTTTTTTGATATCGCCCTGTTGTCGGGCTTGGCAGGCACTGGATACAGAACGGGCGGCTAAAGCGCGTCGCGCTGAAGTAGGTTCAGGCGATGCGCTTCAGCTGTTTGGTTTTATGCATGTCGGTGTTCCCAAAACCGCTGCGCAGTTTTGGGCGACATGCATGCACGCCGCCCGTTTAGTGACTTTCTTCAGAGTGCTTCGACACACATGGCGACGCCCATGCCGCCGCCGATGCACAGGGTAGCGAGACCCTTCTTGGCGCCGCGCCGGCGCATTTCGAAGACCAGCGTGTTGAAGACGCGAGCGCCGGACGCACCGATCGGATGGCCGATGGCGATGGCGCCGCCATTGACGTTGACGATCGAGGGATCCCAGCCCATGTCCTTGTTGACGGCGCAGGCCTGCGCCGCAAAGGCTTCGTTGGCCTCGACCAGGTCGAGATCGCCGACCGACCAGCCGGCCTTTTCCAAGGCCTTGCGCGAGGCGGGAATGGGTCCGGTGCCCATGATCTGCGGATCGACGCCGGCGGTTGCCCAGGACACGATGCGCGCCAGCGGGGTGATGCCGCGCCTCACCGCTTCCGCTTCGCTCATCAGCAGCGCGCCGGCGGCGCCGTCATTGATGCCGGAGGCGTTGGCGGCGGTTACCGTGCCGTCCTTGTCGAAAGCCGGTTTCAGCTTGGTCATGGCGTCGATCGTGGCGCCGTGGCGGATGTATTCGTCCTGGTCAACGATGGTGTCGCCCTTCTTGCCCTTGATGGTGACGGCGACGATCTCGTCCTTGAACTTGCCGGCCTTCTGCGCGGCCTCGGCCTTGTTTTGCGAGGCGAGCGCGAACTGGTCCTGGTCTTCGCGGGTGATCTGGAACTGACGCGCGACGTTTTCGGCTGTGTTGCCCATGTGGTAACCGTTGAAGGCGTCCCACAGCCCATCCTTGATCATGGTGTCGATCAGCTTGAAGTCGCCCATCTTGACGCCGGCGCGCAGGTGCTGGGCATGCGTCGAAAGCGACATCGATTCCTGGCCTCCGGCGACGATCACCTTGGCATCGCCGATGGCGATCTGCTGCATGCCGAGCGCGATGGCGCGCAGGCCCGAGCCGCAAACCTGATTGAGGCCCCAGGCGGTGGTTTCCTTGGGCAGGCCGGCATTGATCGATGCCTGGCGGGCCGGGTTCTGGCCTTGCGCGGCGGTCAGCACCTGGCCGAGGATGACCTCGTCGACCTCGCCTGGTTCGACGCCGGCACGCGACAGCAATTCCGTGATGACGACGGCGCCGAGCTCATGCGCCGGGGTGGCGGCGAAAGCGCCGTTGAAGGAGCCGACCGGCGTGCGCGCCGCACTGGCAATGACGATGGAAGCGGACATTTTCTTCTCCAGACTTCAAGGGTGTTGCTCTGTCGTTGGGGACTTTTCTTGCCCTTTCCCAACCCCAAGTCAAACCGGAAATGGGCATGGCGCCCATGCGCCGCAAGCAGGCCATGCCTTGCCATGGCGGCCATTCGTCCATTGCTGCGCAGCATATTTTGCCTGCCATGCAGCATTTAGTGATCCCGCACTGCACAAACTGCTTGGAATTGTGAGGCTTTTGCGCATATCCTCAAAAAAGGCACAATCGTTATCGGCGGCTTACTCAGAGGCGCGCCGGTGTCCCCGGGAGGATGTAGATGGCCGCTAAAGACGATCCGATCATCATCAAGAAATACGCCAATCGCCGCCTCTACAACACCGGCACCAGCACCTATGTGACGCTCGAGGACCTCGCCGAGATGGTCAAGAAGGGCGAGGAGTTCACCGTCCAGGACGCCAAGACCGGCGACGACATCACGCATCCGGTGTTGACCCAGATCATCTTCGAACTGGAGAACAAGGACGGGCAGAACATGCTGCCGATCCCGTTCCTGCGCCAGCTCATCGCTTATTACGGTGACCAGATGCAGATGATCGTCCCGAGCTTCCTCGAACAGTCGATGCTTGCCTTTTCCAAGGAGCAGGAGCGCTTTCGCGAGCAGATGAAGGGGGCGCTCGGCAAGTCGCCGCTCGACATGATGAAGATCACCACGCCGATCAAGGCGCTGGAGGAACAGACGCGCCGCAACATGGAAATGTTCCAGAATGCGATGCGGCTGTTCACGCCGTTCCCGCCCGCTGGCTCCGCGCCAGCCGCTGCGACGTCGCCCGAGCCGGCCAGGAAGGAAACGCCTGACAAGCCCGACGATCTTCAGGAACTGAAGGACCAGATCGCGGCCATGCAGCGCAAGCTCGACACGATGTCCTGAGCGCCTGGCGTTCTTGCGGCCTTACACCAGCACGCCCTCATAGCGGCCGCGCGGCCGGATGACACTTCCGCTTGTTATCTGTTCGACCGTGTGCGCGGCCCAGCCGACGCTGCGTGCGAGCGCGAACAGGCGGAACGGTGCATCGCGCGGCAAGCCTAGGCTGCGCGTCAGCGCGGCCAGCCCAAAGTCGATGTTGGGAAGCGCGCCGGTCGCCGCAAAGGCAGCGTCGCGCAGCGACGATAGTGTGCCGTCAACCTCGATCACCGACAGCAGCGCCGCCCCGCGGGGATCGCCGTCAGGATAGAGTTGATGACCGAACCCCGGCAGCGGCCGGTCATGGCTGAGCCAGCGCCGGATCGTCGCATCGGCGCCATGCCGCGCCGCATCCTCGGCCAGTTGCATCACCGCCTCTCCGGCGCCGCCATGGCGCGGGCCTGACAGCGTCGCGAGCCCTGCCAGCAGGCAAGCGGCCAGCGGCGCGCCGGTCGAGGCTGCGACGCGCGCGGCGAAGGTCGACGCATTCAGTTCATGATCGGCAAGCAGGACAAGCGCACGGCGGATCGCATCGGCGCGGCCGGCATCCACCGACCAGTCCTGCGCAAGCCGCTGATGGACGGGATTTGACCCCGCCGGTGCGCCCAGCGCGGCGGCCAGCACGCCGACCGCGTGCGCGGCATCGGTATGCAGCGAGGCGGCGCTGCGCCCGAGCGACGGGCGCCCCTGACCGGCAAGCACGGCAAGTTGCGCAAAGGCCGAGGCTCGGCCAGCTTGATGGGGTGCGTCCGGCGACGCTGCTTCGAAAGCCACCGGTTTCGGCAGAGCCCACAGAACGGCGGCGGCTTCTTCCAGTGTGGCGTGCCCGGAGAGCACTGCGGCGTCCTGCCCGCGATAGATAAGCCGACCGCGCGAGACGGTCGAAATCGCCGTTACGATCGAGGGCTCGCCCCAGGCGATGGCGCTTTCGGCGATGACTGACGGGCTGCGGCCGCGCGCCCGGCGGGTCGCCAGTGCGGCGATATCGTCGGCGCGGTACTGGCTGCGGCGCGGATCGGCGCGGTTGGGCCGCATGCCGATGCGCCCACGGCTGACATAGGCGTACAGCGTCTGCGCCCGCACCTTGAGTCTCTCCAGCGCCTCTTCCCGGGACAACCACTCGGACATATCGAGCCCTGATATTGATTATATTGATCAAGATTGATGGAAACGTTGCCCATCTCTATCTCCGATCCGGAAATGCTTCAAGGAGACAGGCTATGGCGAATGGGCTCGATGATGTGGTGGCGGCGGAAACCGTGCTTTCCGATGTGGATGGTCTTGGCGGCCGTCTGACGATCCGAGGTCATTCGCTGCCGGAACTGGCCGGCCGTTGGAACTATGCCCAGGTGGTTAGGCTGCTGCTCGACGGCTTCTTCAACGACCTTCCCGATGATGCGCAACTGACGCGGGCGCTGGGACAGGCGCGTGCGGACGTGTTCGAACGGCTCTTGCCCTCGCTGCCTTTGCTGGCGCCGCTCGATGTCTACAGCGCCATGCGCGCCGGCATGGCGCAGCTGCCGGATGGCGAGACCTTGACCGACGC
>NZ_RZRA01000436.1:0-4601 GCF_003998945.1 Mesorhizobium sp. M7A.F.Ca.CA.003.01.2.1
GTTGACTATCGCAACAATCTGCGCGACCGCCCCGTGCGGCCACTGGTAGAACCCGGCGCCATTTCTAGAAGCATCGAGGTTTCGCCGCCCGAAGACGCCGAACCGATGGACCGGATCTTCGCCGATTTCGAAGAGAAGATCCTGCCGGGAATGACCCATTGGCAGCATCCGCGCTTCTTCGCCTATTTCCCGGCCAATGCGGCGCCGGTTTCGGTGGTGGCGGAATATCTGGTTTCGGCGATGGCCGCGCAATGCATGCTGTGGCAGACGTCGCCGGCGGCGACCGAACTCGAAACGCGCACCGTCGACTGGATGCGCCAGGCGCTCGGTCTGCCGGAAGGCTTCTCGGGCGTAATCCAGGATTCAGCCTCATCGGCGACGTTGGCCGCGGTGCTGACCATGCGCGAACGGGCACTCGACTGGCAAGGCAACAAACAGGGCCTGGCAGGGCAGGCGCGGCTGCGCATCTACTCCTCCGACCAGGTGCACACGTCGATCGACCGGGCGATCTGGGTGTCCGGCATCGGCGAGGACAATCTCGTGCGCATTCCCGTCAGCGGCCGCTTTCGCGCCATGGACACGGCCGCGCTCGAGGCGGCAATCGTCGCCGACCGGGAAGCCGGCATGCTGCCGGCGGGCATCATCGCTTGCGTCGGCGGCACCAGCACTGGCGGCACCGACGACATTGCTGCGGTTGCCGAGGTGGCACGGCGGCATGGGCTTTATCTCCATGTCGATGCCGCCTGGGCGGGATCGGCGATGATCTGTCCGGAATATCGGCATTTCTGGACAGGCGTCGAAGGCGCCGATTCGATCGTTTTCAATCCGCACAAATGGCTGGGCGCTCAGTTCGACTGCTCGATCCAGTTCCTGCGCGACCCTGAAAGCCATGTCAGGACGCTGGCCATCAAGCCGGATTATCTGAAGACGCACGGTCATGACGGCATCATCAACTATTCCGAATGGTCGGTACCGCTCGGCAGGCGATTTCGCGCGTTGAAATTATGGTTCCTGCTGCGCGCCCATGGCCTGGAACGCCTGCGCACGATGATCCGCAATCATGTCGCGTGGAGCGAAGGGCTGGCGGCGCGGCTGGCAAGGGAGCCGGATTTCCAGATCGTCAGCGAACCGATGCTGTCGTTGTTCTCGTTCCGGCACAAGACCGCAACCGACGGGGACGAGCACAATCTGCGCCTTGTCAATGCGATCAACGACGATGGCCGCATCTACCTGACGCAGACGAAGGTTGATGGACTGATCGCAATCCGGTTCCAGGTCGGACAGTTCGAGGCGACCGCCGCCGATGTCGAAACGGCTTTTGTGGTGATTACTGAAATCGCACGTGGCCTGGGTCGCTGATTTCGTTAGCCGGCTTATGCCTTTTCATCGGTTTCGTTTTCGACTATAGACAAGAAAAACGAAAACGGGAGGTTGCCCATGTATCTGTCGCCGCGCCATGCCGAGATTATCCAGATGGCCAAGGATCACGGCCGCGTGCTGGTCGATGATCTGGCCAACCACTTCAATGTGACGCCGCAGACCATACGCAAGGACCTCAACGATTTGTGCGATCAGCGGCTGCTCTCGCGCATCCATGGCGGCGCGCTGTACCCCTCCGGCATCGAGAACATGGAGTATGAGGCGAGACGCAAGATTGCCGCCGACGAGAAGGAGGCGATCGGCCGTGCGGCAGCCAGGCTGATCCCCGACAACGCCTCGCTGTTCATCAACATCGGCACCACGACCGAGTCGGTCAGCAAGGCGTTGCTCGATCACAACGGTCTCATGGTCATCACCAATAACATCAATGTTGCCAATAGGATGCGGATATATCCGTCGATCGAAGTGGTGATCGCCGGTGGTGTCGTGCGCGGTTCCGATGGCGGTGTGGTCGGCGAGGCGGCGGTCGATTTCATTAGGCAGTTCAAGGTCGATTACGCGGTGATCGGCGCATCCGCCATCGACCATGACGGGGCCTTGCTCGACTTCGATTTTCGCGAGGTCAAGGTGGCGCAGGCGATCATCGCCAATGCAAGGCATGTCATCCTGGTTTCCGACCAGACCAAATTCGAGCGAACCGCACCGGTGCGCATCGGCCATCTGTCGCAGGTCAACACCTTCATCACCGACCGCTGCGACATCCCCTCGGTGCGCAAGATCTGCCAGGAGGCCGAGGTTCAGCTGATCGAGACGTCGCTCGCCTAGGCGGTTTTCAGCTGATATCACGCGCCCGTGATATTTCGTTTGACATTCGTTATCATTTCGAAATAATTCCGACACGGTTTCGTAAAAGCCCAAAAATGGTGCAATGCGAAATCGCTGGAGGAATTTGTGGACGCATCTCCGATCCGTGACATTTTCGTCATAGGCGGCGGCATCAATGGCTGCGGTATCGCCCGCGACGCCGTCGGGCGTGGCTTTTCCGTCTTTCTCGCCGAGATGAACGACCTCGCCAGCGGGACCTCCTCGGGCTCGACCAAATTGATCCATGGCGGCCTGCGCTGCCTCGAATTCTACGAATTCCGCTTGGTGCGCGAAGCGCTGATGGAGCGCGAGGTTCTGTGGAAGAACGCGCCGCACATCATCTGGCCGATGCGCTTCGTGCTGCCCTATGCCAAGGGCCTGCGCCCGGCCTGGCTGATCAGGCTCGGTCTCTTCCTCTACGACCACATTGGCGGGCGCAAATTGCTGCCGGCGACCCGGACGCTGGACATGGCCAGGGATCCGGCCGGCAAGCCTTTGAAGCCGCTATTCAAGAAGGCCTTCGAATACTCGGATGGCTGGGTCAATGACGCGCGGCTGGTGGCGCTGAACGCACGTGATGCCGCCGACCGCGGCGCAACGGTCCGCACCCGCACGAAAGTGACCGGCGCGCGCCGCGAAAACGGCTTGTGGACGGTCCAGGTCGAGGATCTGCAGACCGGCGAGACCGAGGAGATCAAGGCGCGCCTGCTGGTCAATGCCGCTGGACCCTGGGTCGATCATGTGCTTTCCGGCGTCGTCGGCCTCAACGATGTGCACAATGTCCGCCTCGTGCAGGGCAGCCACATCGTCATCGCCAGGAAGTTCGACGATCCGCGCGCCTATTTCTTCCAGAACAGGGATGGTCGCATCATCTTCGCCATTCCCTACGAAGAAGAGTTCACCCTGATCGGCACCACGGACCAGGATTACCCCGGCGATCCGCATGACGTGAGGATCAGCGACACCGAGATCGACTACCTCTGCGCCGCGGCAAGCGAATATTTCGCTGAAGCCGTCAAGCGTTCGGACATCGTCTGGACCTATTCGGCCGTCCGTCCGCTCTATGATGACGGAGCCTCCAAGGCGCAGGAAGCGACGCGCGACTATGTGCTCAAGGCCGATGGCGGCGAGGGCGCCGCCCCGATCGTCAACGCCTTTGGCGGCAAGATCACCACCTATCGCCGGCTGTCGGAATCGATGCTGGAAAAGATCGAGGGTTTTCTGGGTAAACGCGGCAAGCCGTGGACGGCAAACGCGCCGTTGCCGGGCGGCGATTTCCCGGCCACCGGTTTCGATGCCGAAGTGGCGAAACTGAAGACCGCCTATCCGTTCCTCGACGCGCGCCTGGCTCGCCGGCTGACCCGGCTCTACGGCACCCGCGCAAGGATGCTGTTGGGGCTGGCCAAATCGAACGTCGATCTCGGCCGCAACTTCGGCGCCGATCTCTACGAGGCCGAGGTGCGCTATCTCGTTCAAAACGAATGGGCCGTCACATCGGAAGATGTATTGTGGCGCCGTACCAAGCGCGGTCTGCATCTCAGCCGCGAGCAGGTGGCGGCTCTCGATGAATTCATGCACGGCATAAGCCGGCGCCATGTCGCGGCTGCCGAATGAAGAGGGGTTTGAGCTGATGCGGAAGGCCTGGGAGGAGGCGTCATGCTGGAACTGAGAAACGTCACCAAGACGGTCGGTGCGGTCGCGCATATAAGCGATGTGTCGCTGACGCTCCAGCACGGCTCGCTCAATGTCCTGCTCGGACCGACGCTATCCGGCAAGACCAGCCTGATGCGGCTGATGGCCGGCCTCGACGTGCCGACCTCCGGTTCGATCTGGTTCGACGGCCAGAATGTCACCGGCGTGCCGGTGCAGAAGCGCAAGATCGCCATGGTCTACCAGCAGTTCATCAACTATCCGGCGATGACCGTCTATGAGAACATCGCCTCGCCGCTCAGGGTGGCGGGAACCGATCAGGCGAAGATCGACAAGGAAGTGCGCCATGCCGCAGCACTTCTCAAGCTGACGCCCTATCTCGACCGCACGCCGCTGAGCCTGTCCGGTGGCCAGCAGCAGCGCACCGCACTGGCGCGCGCCATCGTCAAGAACGCCAGCCTGGTGCTGCTCGACGAACCGCTCGCCAATCTCGACTACAAATTGCGCGAGGAACTGCGCGCCGAATTGCCCAGGATCTTCGCCGCCGCCGGCACCATCTTCGTCTACGCCACGACCGAGCCGCACGAAGCGCTGCTGCTCGGCGGCAACACGGCGACGCTTTCCGAAGGGCGCATCACCCAGTTCGGACCGACCATCGACGTGTTCCGCAAACCGGTCGATCTGGTGACGTCCAAGACTTTCGCCGA
>NZ_RZRA01000437.1:0-4599 GCF_003998945.1 Mesorhizobium sp. M7A.F.Ca.CA.003.01.2.1
ACGCACAGGACTGGATGACCGACGATCAGCTCAACGCGCTGTGGGCGGAAATCACCCGCACGGCTTCGGCCGGCGCCCGCGTCATCTTCCGCACCGCCGCCGAGCCCAGCCTGCTGCCGGGTCGCGTCTCCAGTTCGCTGCTCGACCAATGGGACTATCAGGACCAGGCTTCGCGGGAATTTTCGGCCCGCGACCGCTCGGCCATCTATGGCGGCTTCCATCTCTACGTAAAGCGCGCGGCATGAGCAGCAGCGAGCTGCCGGCCAGCCCCGAATTCAAGGCCAATCATGCCGAACTGATGGACGGCGTCTACCGCTGGCAGCGCCACATCTACGACCTGACCCGCAAATACTACCTGCTCGGCCGCGACCCAATGATCTCGGGGCTCGACGTGCCTGCCGGTGGCACCGTGCTGGAACTCGGCTGCGGCACCGGCCGCAACGTCATCCTCGCCGCCCGTCACTATCCCGACGCGCGCTTTTTCGGCCTCGATATTTCGGCCGAAATGCTGGAGACGGCCGGAAAGGCGATCGACCGCGAGGGCCTGTCCGGTCGCGTCATATTGGCTAGGGGCGATGCCACCGATTTCGATGCCCGGGCACTCTTCGATGTCGAACGCTTCGACCGTGTCTTCGTGTCCTATTCGCTGTCGATGATCCCCGGCTGGGAAAAAACAGTATCGGCGGCACTTGCCGCCCTGTCGCCGAACGGTTCGCTGCACATCGTCGATTTCGGCCAGCAGGAAGGGCTGCCCGGCTGGTTCCGTGCGCTGCTGCGCGGCTGGCTGAAAAAATTCCACGTCGCGCCGCGTGAATCGTTGCGCGAAGTGCTGGAATCGGAATCTCGGCGAACCGGCGCAAGCTTCCGTTTCGGCACGCTTTATCGCGGCTATGCCTGGCTGGCGGTTATCGGGCCGCGCGGCTAGCCAAGGTGAAACCGCCATTTGCAGGCCGACCTCACCTGAATGTCAATGCACCTTAATGCAGCGCCTTCATCAGCGCCCCCACCATCGTCTGCGGCCGATAGCCAAGCTTGGCAGGCGTCAGCCCCAGCCGCACCACCACCAACTGCTCCGAGGGAATGATGGCAACCGTCTGCCCGTCATGGCCTTCCATCCAGTACGTGTCCTTGGGCAGGCCTGCCGCGACGCCGGCGCCGGGGTTTTCCTCATCGCCCGGGGCCTCGATCCACAATTGGCCCTTGCCGTAGACCTTCGAGGCGGATGCCGGCTCGCGCATCCAGTCGACGAAACCGGCCGGCAGGATCTGGTTGCCGTTCCACACCCCGCCTTGCAGCAGGAACTGGCCGAAGCGCGCCCAGTCATGCGCGGTCGCGTAGAGATAGGACGAGCCGACGAAGGTGCCCTGCTCGTCCGTTTCAAGCACCGCGCTGTGCATGCCGAGCGGCTCGAATAGCGCCGTGCGCGGCCACGTCAGCGCCCTGGCCTTGTCGCCGACCGCGTCCTGCCAGAGGCGCGACAGCATCACCGCCGTGCCGCTCGAATAGGAAAACTGTTTGCCGACCTCTGCAGCCAGCGGCTTGGATTCGGCAAAGCCCGCCATGTCAGGTTCGAGATAGAGCATGCGCGTGACGTCGGCGACGTCGCCATAATCCTCGTTGAACTCCAGCCCGCTTGACATCGCCATCATGTCGGCAAGGCTGATCGCGGCGCGGCCGTCCGCCTTCCACGGCGCGAACAGGTTTTTGTTGTCGAAAGCCATCTTGCCGTCCTTGACCAACGTACCGACGATGGCGGCATTCACTGTTTTGGTCATCGACCAGCCGAGCAGCGGCGTCCTGGCGGAAAAGCCATCGCCGTAGCGCTCGGCGACGACACGGCCATTCTTGACCACCACCACCGCGCGCATGCCGGTGCCGATCAGCGCCGCATCATCCAGCAGCTTGGCAACAACCGGATCCTGTGATGCCTCGACCCGTTCGCCTTCCGGCCACAGGTCGCCCATGGTGACTGCGGACGGCTCCGCTTGGATCGCGGTCCGCCGCACCTTTCCTACGTCGCCGTCCGGAACCGAAGCGCAGCCAAGCCCGTCGCGGGCTACGGCGACGCTCTTGCCGAGGAAACCGAACAGGCCGGCAGACACCGTTCCCCTGTTCTTGTCCACCGAAACCCGCATTAACCGCAGCAGGGGATGCCCGGGTGCCTGCACGTCGACGGCCAGCACCTCATTGGGATCGCGGCCGGCGATAAAAACGTTCGAACAGACGATCTTGGCCGAGTAGCCCGAGCCGACCCTGATCAACTCCGGTGGCGCGATATAAAGCCAGGCAAAAAGTGCTGCGACCGCCAGGACGATCAGGCCAAGCAGCCATTTGACGATCTTGACCACGATCCGCATTTATTTCCTCCGGGCCCTGCGCGACCCTTATGTCATCGATTTGCCGCCATTGCTTCCGCAAATCACAATGCTTGTCGAGCGCCATCAACGGATTATCAACCATGATCGGCGATCACAGGATATGCTGAGCGATGCTGTGGGGCGATCGTTCGGAGGGGGCCCGATCACAAAGCAGGCCATCAGTGTAGAGACCCATCAGCGACCGGCTGAATCCGGCTCGGGAATTGCGATGCGCCGTCTTGCGGGCCTGATCATGCTAGCGCTGCTTGGTGCTTGCTCGACCGTCGACGATCTCTCGCCGCTGTCGCCATCCGCTTCGAGCAGCCCGACGGTTGCCGTGCGCGCGCCGCGCTTTGCCGACTCCAAGCCGCATGAATGGGAGAGCGGCGCGCCGTGGAACTATGCCGTCCACGGCACCGATGTTTCCAAATACCAGACCTCGGTCGACTGGCCGGCTGCCAGGGCCAGCGGCATCTCCTTCGCCTTCATCAAGGCGACCGAGGGCGGCGACCGTTTCGACGAGTATTTCAGCGAGCATTGGGCGCGCACGAAGGCCAACGGGATTCCGCGAGCCGCCTATCATTTCTATTATTTCTGCACCCCGGCTGCCGTTCAGGCGCGCTGGTTCATCCGCAACGTCCCCGTCGATCGCTCGGCGATGCCGCCGGTCCTCGATATGGAATGGAACCCGCAATCGCCGACCTGCAGGCTGCGTCCCGACGCCGCCACGGTGCGCGCGGAGATGACCACCTTCCTCGAAATCGTCGAACGCCATTACGGCAAGAAGCCGATCATCTACACTTCCGTCGACTTCTTCGACGACAACGGGCTGTCAGGGTTCCGCGGCTATCCCTACTGGCTGCGTTCCGTCGCCGGCCATCCGCGTGAGAAATACGGCAGCCACCCCTTCACCTTCTGGCAGTACACCGGAACCGGCATCGTTCCCGGCATGACCGGCAAGTCCGACATCAACGTCTTCAACGGCAGCGAAGCCGCCTGGAACAAATGGCTGCGGCAGAACACCCGTTGACGTCAGGTTCAACGGCAGCACCGCCCTGGATCAAATCACTCCAGCAGAGCTTCCGTTGAACCGGTGCAACGGCAGCACTGCCCTGCATCAAATCACTCCAGCAGAGAAGCTGCCGCAGAACACCGTTGACACCGGGCCTGCCGCCTGCTTTTCGACACAGCCAGCGGGAAAGAGTGCAACCGCCGGTAATTCAGGGCGTTGGGCTTCCCGGGGGGGAGCACAACAAATGACCCCCTGTTCGTTTCGAAAGGAAGCTGATGCGACTGCGTTCCAAAGTCCTCGCGGCTGCGCTGACCCTGTGCGCCACGGCCTTGCCGGCGATGGCGCAGGAATGCGGCGGCGACTTCGAATCCTGGAAGCAGGGCGTCGCCGCGGAAGCCAAGGCGGCCGGCGTAGGTGCAGTGGGTCTCGACGCCCTTGAAGCGGCAACCTTAGATGACAAGGTGTTGGCGCGCGACCGCGCCCAGGGCGTCTTCACCCAAACCTTTGTCGAGTTTTCCAACCGGATGATCTCGGCCTATCGCCTGAAGCAAGGTGCGGCGAACATGAAGAAATACGCGGATGTCTTCGCCCGCGCCGACCAGCAGTTCGGCGTCCAGGCGCCGATCATCGCCGCCTTCTGGGCGCTGGAGACCGATTTCGGCGCCGTGCAGGGCGACTTCCACACGCTGAGCGCCCTGGTGACGCTTTCCCATGATTGCCGCCGGCCGCAGCTCTTCCGGCAACAGCTGGTGCCGCTTCTGGAACTGATCGATCGCGGCGTGCTGCCGGCCGATGTCAGGGGCGCCTGGGCCGGCGAGATCGGCCAGACGCAGATCCTGCCCTCCGACTATCTGGCACGCGGCGTCGACGGCGACGGCGACGGCAAGATCGACCTGCGCGGCAGCGTGCCTGATGTGATCATGACCACTGCCAACAAGGTGCTGTCGCGCGGCTGGAAACGCGACCAGCCCTGGATCCAGGAAGTCCGCGTGCCCGAAGACATGCCGTGGGATCAGACCGGTCGCACCAACAAGCTGCCGCTGTCGCAGTGGGCGCAATGGGGCGTCACCTACCCCAGCGGCGCGCCGCTGGTCGATAACGGCCTGAAAGCAGGCCTCGCGCTGCCGATGGGCCGCAAGGGGCCAGCCTTCCTCACCTACGACAATTTCGACGTTTATCTCGAATGGAATCAGTCCTTCACCTATGCGCTGACGGCAGCCAACCTTGCCG
>NZ_RZRA01000438.1:0-4592 GCF_003998945.1 Mesorhizobium sp. M7A.F.Ca.CA.003.01.2.1
GTCATCCACCGACCAGTGACGCCGACCGCCGGCACCGTTGATCACCTCGAAACGCCGAAGCTGCCGCTCCGGGTCAAGCGTAAGGTCAAGTCCAGACACAAGCCGATCTCCGATCCCAATACAGGATCGGCAACCTCACAGATCGCGACCACTCCCGAAAGGTGGTCCGGAAACACCGCTCTGATGTCCGCTGTCAAGGTTTGGAACGCATGAGGTCGCCCGATCCGAGGAACGGCTGCTCATTCTGATGATCGCGCATGGGTGGGGAGGCGGAACTGAAGGACGTCGGTGATCAAGCTCTGATGCGCGGGTTGGCTACCGCATTCCCGATTGTGCGTCCGGGGCTGTTCCTATCTTACTGCGGGCGTCGGTCGATTTGCCGGCCACAAAGCGTCTGACGGGCATTCCCCTGCCGTGGTCCCGCCTCCGCCCATGCGCGATATGTGCGCCATCGCGGCGAGCGATCAGGTGACGCGCGCCTCCCTTGCGACTGCCCACATAAAGCCGACCAGTTCACGGGCGATCGCGGTGCAGACGACCGTTGTCCGTTTGCCCCGAGCGCTCAGCATGCGGTAGCGGGCTGTCAGGCGGGACTGCGCCTTCCAGGCGATCTCACGCACCTTCGGTGACGCCTGCTCCAACCGGTATAGCTTCGCCTTCCCGACCTTGGGCGGATGTCGATAGGTCCAGGCGCTCTCGACCAACATGTGGCGAACCCGACCGTTGCCTGCCTTTGTGATGCCGCCGCGCCGGACTGTCTCCCCGGTTGAGCGCTCGCCGGGGACCCGACCGAGATATCCCATGAGCTGGCGTGGGCTTTCGAACCGGCTGGCGTCGCCGACTTCGGTGACGAACGTCACGGCGACAATTAGGTCTACCCCACGCAATGTCTGAAGCGCCCACACGATCGGTGCCAGCGACCAGGCCGGGACGAACTCTTCGATCACACGCTCCAGCCGCTCGACCCGCTCTTTCGAGACGCGCACCGCCTCGACCATCTCCTGGAGTGCGATCTGATGCGCGGGATGATCGAACCTTGTTCCTGAAGCCAGCGTAGATAGCGCATCGTCCAGCTCTTCTTTCGCGGATAGCTACGGCCGTGCTTGAGCATGAATGCGCTCACCTGCTGGCGATGGACCCGCAGCGTCTCGACCGCGCCCGCCCGCGCGCGAACAAGATCCCGTATGGACTCGTGCCCTTCATCGGGAACCCACACCGCGGTCAGCTCGCCGGCGCGCAATAGTCGGGCAAGGGAAATGGCGTCTCGACGGTTCGTCTTCACCCGATCGCCGGGCTTCCTTGGTATCAATGATGGTGCAACCACGGTGCACTCGTGCCCGAGCGACCGGATCAGGCGATAAAGGCCGTACCCGGTCGGCCCAGCCTCATAGCAGAAATGCACGTAATCAAAGCGGCTGGCGATCCGGCCTATGACCCGCCGCATGCTGGTCGCCGACGCGTCGACCTCACCGAAGAACCGAACCTCTCCTTCCCGGCCTGCCTCCGCAATCGCAATAGCGTTCTTAAGCTTCGCAACATCGATTCCGACAAATGCTTCTCTATAATCCGCCACGGCTCGTCCTCCTGTGGTGAGGATCGGCTCGGCCCGTCCGAGCAACCCTCGGACGCGCAGTGTAGGGCGAGCCACCTCATCGGCAGAGGCGGACATACGGTCTTACTGTCAAGACGCTGACGACCCAGAATCGCCGGGCGCTGCTGACGGCCCTCAAGTCGCTTCAGGAAAAGGCCATCGCCATCGAGAACGACATCCGTGGCCTGTTTCGTAACTTCGGTCTCAAAGTTGGCATTGTCGACGGCCGGCAAATTCGCGGATCGCATCCGGGACCCTTCCGGTGACATTCCGGAACTCGAGACATCATGGAGACGTTGCTCACCGCCCGTCGGAAACTTTGCGAGCAGTTCACGGTGCTACACGAAAGACTGTTGTCGATCGTGAGGGGTGACACGGTTTGCAGGCGGTTGATGACCGTGCTGGGCGTCGGCCCTATCGTTGCACTGGGTTTCAACGCCACGGTCGATATTCCTGCCCCCTTCAGGAATTCGAAGGACGTGGGGCCGTATCTCGGTTTGACGCCGCGGTTACATCAATCAGGCTAGGATAATCGCGTCGGCAGGTCAGCCTAGGAAGCTTGAATGGGATTGACTTCAACACGCCGAATAGACAAGTCCAGGCATTTGGTGGAGCGGATTGAGAGTGAAGCGCTCGGGCTGGGAAGCCCATGCCTTGCAGATGAACTCGTAGGGTGAGACCTTTGAGGGCCTTCAGCCTGCGGCCGAAATTTGTAGGCCGCAACAAAGTCGGCAAGATGCCGACGCAGTTGGTCATGATCGTCGTAGTGGAAACGCTTGCCCGTCGCGTCCTTGATGGTGCGGTTCATTCGCTCGACCTAGCCGGTGGTCCAAGTATGCTTTGGCTTCGTGGTTCGAAGCACAGCGCGACGATGCGGCCCCCGAACGTGCTTGCGGGCTTCCTGGCGCCGCGACGAGCGCTTGCAGGCGCTGACGGTCGCTGGCCAAAACGGTGAAGGGGGATGCTATTGCGCATGCATCTAACTCGCACGCCAAACCGCAAAACGGAATCCCGAAATCGGACTCTTTTGATCCGATCAATCCACTATGAGACGCCGATTCCGAAATAGCGGGTGTGGGCGACATTGAGGATGCGATTGATCAAGCTTACGAAGCTGTGTCCGCCGGCCGTTGCAGCTGTGCCATAACTGGAGTGTATACCAAGGGCCGGCACCGAGTTCATCTCTAGGACAAACGGTTGGCCTGAGCGATCGATCCGGAAATCGACGCGGGCATAGTCCCGGCAGTGGCAGGCACGGAAGGTCGCAACCGAAATATCCCGTAACATCGTCTCAAGCCCGCTCTCGATTTTCGCCGGGCAAATCTTGGGCACCGCTGCGGCCGCCACGTACTTCGCATCCCAATTCATAACACGCGTTTCGCGGTCACCGAAGTCCTGCTCCACTAGAGGCAAAACTTCGGGCTCCCCGTTTCCGAGCAACGCAACGCAGATTTCCCGCCCCTCGATGTATTCCTCCACTAGCGCATCCTGAGCATGCTGCGTGACGATCACTTCGACGGCCTGCCGCAACTTAGAGTGTTCATGTATGATCTGCAATCCGAAGCTGCAGTCCTCCTCCCGCGGCTTCACTACCACTGGGAATCTCAGGTCGCCGGTGTTCTCGGTGCCGCGACGCATCACGCGAAAGTTCGGAGTCGGCACGCCCTGATCGCGGATGAGCATTTTGGTAATGACTTTGTCTCCCGTCAGCCCAATCCCGAAGGGGCTACATCCAGTGTATGGAACACCGGCCATCTCAAGCATGGCAGGAACATGAGTGTAACGCTTTTCGCCCTGAATTCCCTCCGCCAAGTTGAAGACCATTCCCGAGGGGCGACCTTGCGGATCAGGTGGCATGAACCGCTCGAGACTGGCGAGCAGTCCTTTATCGCCTTCACACACTACCGTCTCGTGGCCGCCCTCTTGAAGTGCCGCCACCACATCTTCCAACGTGCCGCTATGCGGCCAAGGCTGCGGCGGCTGCGGACAAGGCTGACCGAACCGGTTAATCACACCGTTGAAATCACTGTTCGTTACGATGGCTACTCGCATGAGCTATCTCCTTTGACGTTTGTCTGCTGTCACGAAACCAATGAAAACTGGATGGAGGCCAACCGCTATATCAACATTGACGACCTGCACGAGTACAAGAGGCTCGAAGCACCATGGCTGACCCTTTTCACAACCCCCTCCACAAACATAGGTCCACCACCCGGTTCCCTCTCCGGTTCCCGACCCTTTCCGCTGGCGGTGCTCTTTTTGCCCAAGTAGCTCGAAAGACGGCGAGTTGGGTTGCGGTACCATCAATAAAGCCTTATGCAGGGTTTATGCCAAAACAGATGATAACCGGCGGATGAGAGCGCTCCGACGCGAAATGATCGCTTCAAAAACCGTGCCAACCTCGCAAAATGCACGTCGGCCAGTGCTTTGAGTTTGATATCAAACTTACGGTCATATCAGGTACTAAACTGGCCCGCACAACCACTATGTCGCAGGCGCGACAAAATCCGACAGAGATCGTATCCCAGGGGACGAGCGGCGACCCATCCGCAGTCTTTTGACGCTCGCCGGTCCCTTACATCGAGCCCTGGCGTCCAGAATTGAAGTTGGGCGAAGGCGATCCGCATAATCGTATGCCCGGCCTGGCCGGCTTCAACGTGCGAGCGCTGCAGCAGTTTCAACAATGATGGCGAGTCGGCATAAATCTTCTTGAGAGGCTGGCGCTTAATCCCGGAACAAACGCGGCAATCAGCACTTCGCCTTGCTCATTTCGATGACGGCCATAGTGTTATTGCGCGCTTCAAAAGCTGGACAGCGATTCCGCTAATTCCCGGACAGCGTTTTCACAAAAGTCCGACAGTTCGTCGAGGTTGGTCCTCGGCAGCCTGGTTGCTGTAGGGCTGATTGATTTCGGTGTTCTCGGAGTCGGTCAAGAGGGCCGAGGCTTTTTTCTTCGGATGCTCTCGCCCTGAAGGGCGATGCGGTGTGCATTGTGCACGAG
>NZ_RZRA01000439.1:0-4592 GCF_003998945.1 Mesorhizobium sp. M7A.F.Ca.CA.003.01.2.1
TGGAAGGCACGGCGCGCACGGCCGGCGGCATTTCGGTGACGCCGCGCGACCTGGCGCGTGTCGGCGAGATGATGCGGCAAGGTGGCATGGCCAATGGCCGCCGCATCGTACCGGAAGCCTGGGTGCGCGACACGACCAGCACTGGCGGCAGTGCGGACGCCTGGCAGCGCGGCGCGATGCTGCCACTGTTTCCCAAGGGCCGTTACCGCAACAAATGGTACCAGACTGGACACGAGAACGGCGCCTATTGCGGCATCGGTATTCATGGCCAGTGGCTGTATGTCGATCCCAGGACCGAAGTGGTGATCGCCAAGATGTCGTCGCAGCCGGAGCCTGTCGACGATCCGCTCGATATCGAGATCGTCGCGTTCTTCGAGGCGCTGAGCCGGCTGATCTAGGCGCGCCGCGATCGCCACATTGGCGCACGCTTTCCTGTGGACCCGCCGGGCTGATCGAAGCGCGGCGGTTGGCGGGCCGGAGGTCTGCGCCTATGGTCGCCGCTCTTTGGATGAGAGCAGGAACGACATGGCATCCGACATCAAGCGCATTGCAGCCATCATCGCGGCCGAGATCAGCGCGCGGCCCGAACAGGCGGCCGCGGCGATCGAACTGCTCGATGAGGGCGCGACAGTGCCGTTCGTGGCGCGCTACCGCAAGGAAGTCACCGGCGGGCTCGACGACACGCAATTGCGCGATCTTGCCGAACGCCTTGCCTATCTGCGCGAGCTCGACGCGCGCCGCGACACCATCCTTGGCTCGATCCGCGAACAGGGCAAGCTGACCGAGGAGCTTGAAGGCAAGATCGTCGCCGCCACCACCAAGGCGGAACTTGAGGACATCTACCTGCCCTACAAGCCCAAACGCCGGACCAAGGCCGAGATCGCCAGGGAGCGCGGGCTGGGGCCGCTGGCCGAAGCCATCTTGGCGAACCGCTCATTGGTGCCTGCCGAACTGGCGCTGGCCTATGTCAGCGAAGAGGTGGCCGATACCAAGGCGGCGCTCGAGGGCGCGCGCGACATCCTTTCGGAACAATTCGCCGAGAATGCCGATCTGGTCGGCAAATTGCGCAGCTACATGAAGGAGCGCGCCTTCATGCGGGCCAGGGTGGTCGACGGCAAGCAGGAGGCCGGCGCGAAATTCTCCGATTATTTCGACCATGTCGAGCGTTGGGCAAATGTGCCCAGCCATCGCGCGCTGGCGATGCTGCGCGGCCGCAACGAGGAAGTGCTGTCGCTTGACATCGAGGTCGATGCCGATGACACCTCACCGGTGAAGCCGGTCGAGCGGATGATCGCCAATGCCTATGCCATCGGCGGCAGCCTTCCGGGTGACAGATGGCTGATGGAGGTGGCGGGCTGGACCTGGCGTATAAAACTGTCGCTGCATCTGACGCTCGATTTGATGCGCGATCTGCGCGAGCGGGCGGAGGAGGAAGCGATCCACGTCTTTGCCCGCAACCTCAAGGATCTACTGCTGGCCGCTCCCGCCGGCTCGCGCGCCACGATGGGGCTCGACCCCGGCATCCGCACCGGCGTCAAGGTGGCGGTGGTCGACGGCACCGGCAAGGTGCTGACAACGACGACGGTCTATCCATTTCCGCCCAGAAACGATGTGCGCGGCACGCAGGCGGAACTCGCCAAGCTCATCCGCCAGCACAAGGTCGAGCTGATTTCGATCGGCAACGGCACCGGCAGCCGCGAGACGGAAAAGCTGGTGGCCGACATGCTGTCCGACATGCCGGCGGACGGCGGGCCGAAGCCACTGAAAGTGATCGTCAGCGAGGCCGGCGCCTCGGTCTATTCGGCATCGGCGACGGCGGCGGCGGAATTCCCCGGCCTCGACGTGTCGTTGCGCGGCGCTGTCTCGATCGCCCGGCGGCTGCAGGATCCGCTGGCCGAACTGGTCAAGATCGAACCCAAATCGATCGGCGTCGGCCAGTACCAGCATGATGTCGACCAGTACCGTCTCGGCCGCTCGCTGGAAGCGGTGGTCGAGGACGCGGTCAATGCCGTCGGCGTCGATCTCAACACTGCCTCGGCGCCGCTTTTGGCGCGCGTTTCAGGTCTGGGCGCATCGCTGGCCGACGCGATCGTTGCGCATCGCGATGCGACCGGGCCCTTCGCCAGCCGGAAGGACCTGCTCAAGGTGCCGCGGCTCGGACCTCGGGCCTTCGAACAATCCGCCGGCTTCCTGCGCATTGCCAATGGCAGCGAGCCGCTCGACGCCTCGTCGGTGCATCCGGAGGCCTATGGTGTGGCGAAGAAGATCGTCGCTGCCTGCGGGCGCGATGTGCGGTCGTTGATGGGCGATAGTGCCGCGCTCAAGGCACTCGACCCACGCGTCTTCGTCAACGAGCGTTTCGGCTTGCCGACGGTGCGCGATATCCTGGCGGAGCTGGAAAAGCCCGGCCGCGACCCGCGCCCAGGCTTCAAGACGGCGACCTTCGCCGACGGCATCGACGACATCAAGGATCTGAAGCCCGGCATGCTGCTGGAAGGCACGGTCACCAACGTGGCCGCCTTCGGCGCCTTCGTCGATATCGGAGTGCATCAGGACGGGCTGGTGCATGTCTCGCAGCTGGCCGATCGGTTCATCAAGGACGCGCATGAGGTCGTGAAGGCCGGCGACGTGGTGAAGGTGCGCGTCGTCGACGTCGACATCAAGCGCAAGCGCATCGCCCTTTCCATGCGCAAGGATAGCGGCGAGGGCGGTGCACCGCGCAGCGGACCGCGCGACAATGGTGGCGGCAGGCCGGCACCACGTTCGCCGGCACCCCAGCAACGCCAGCCGGAGCGGCCGGCGCAACAGGGAGCGTTCGGTGCTGCTTTGGCGAATGCGCTGAAGCGAAAGTAGCTACCACGCCAGAACGGCCGGTTCCTTCTCGACCTGGCCCAGCAGCCAGTCGCGAAAACTGGCGACCGGCGGATGGCCGCGCTTGTCGTGCGGGACGACGAGATAGTAGGCACTGCGGCTTTGCATGGGCTGGCCTGGCGCCGGCACCAGCTGGCCGCGCTGCAATTCACCTGCAATGAGGATCAACGGCAGCAGCGCCACGCCGAGCCCCGCCATGCAGGCCTGGGCGGCGGTGCCGAACTGTTCGAACTGCATGCCGGGTCCGGTCGGCGCGCTCAGGCCCTGATGCTCGAACCATTCGGTCCAGGCGCCAGGACGCGTCGCCATGTGCAGCAGCGGCAGGCGGCCGATATCGGCCGGTGCGGCGATGGCGCGGCCGGCGAGGAATTCGGGCGACACGACCGGCGCCACGGTTTCGCGCACCAACAGTGTCGAGTCGGCCTCCGGCCAGTCCGGCAGGCCGTAGTGGATGGCGGCATCAAGCCTCTCCCTGGCGAAGTCGAAGCGACCGACGCGGGTGACGAAGTTGATGGTGATATCGGGATTGTTTTCGACGAAATCGGGGATCATCGGCATCAGCCAGCGCGTGCCGAAGGTCGGCAAAATGGCAAGGTTCAGCATGCCACTATGCCGATTGCTCATCAATCCAAGGGCTGCGTCACGCAATTGCCCAAGTGCTGAACGCACCGCCTCGGCGTAGATCTCGCCCGATGTCGACAGCCTGACATTGCGGCTGTCGCGTTCGAACAGCCGGCGGCCGAACTGATCTTCCAGAAGTTTGATCTGGCGGCTGACCGCGCCCTGGGTCAGATCTAGCTCCTGGGCGGCGGCGGTGAAACTGCCGAGCCGGGCCACAGCCTCGAAGGCGGCAAGGGCGCTGATGTTGGGTAAAAGGCGGCGTTGGACACTCATGATCCATTCCTAACGATCATTGATCGGTGAATCAATTTCGTTTGATTTTTTCGAGGCGCAGGCCGATAGAACGGGCCAACATTTTGCTTCATGCATGTCATCGTTTTGAGCGACATGCATTGGTTGGGAGAAACGCGATGGCCGCCGACAAGAACGCATTCGTCTGGGAAGACCCGTTCCTGATCGAGGGCCAGCTTTCGGAAGACGAGCGCATGGTGCGCGACGGGGCGGCCGCCTTCGCCGCCGACAGACTGGCGCCGCGGATCGAGGACGCCTACCTCAACGAGACCTTCGACACCGCGATCTTCCGTGAAATGGGCGAGGCCGGCCTGCTCGGCATCAACATCCCTGAAGAATTCGGCGGGCTTGGCGCGAACTACGTCACCTATGGGCTGGTCGCACGCGAAGTAGAGCGCGTCGATTCCGGCTATCGGTCGATGATGTCAGTGCAGTCGTCGCTGGTGATGTATCCGATCTATGCCTATGGCTCGGACGAACAGCGCAAGAAGTACCTGCCCAAGCTCGCCAGCGGCGAGTGGATCGGCTGTTTCGGCCTGACCGAGCCGGATGCAGGCTCCGACCCGGGCGGTATGAAGACGCGCGCCGAGAAGACCGCCAACGGCTACAAGCTGTCCGGTTCGAAGATGTGGATTTCCAACGCGCCCGTCGCCGATGTGTTCGTCGTCTGGGCGAAGCTGAAGGGGGAGAACGGCAAGGACGAGATCCGTGGCTTCGTGCTGGAAAAGGGCATGAAAGGGCTTTCGGCGCCGAAGATCGGCGGCAAGCTGTCGCTGCGGGCGTCGATCACCGGCGAAGTGGTGATGGAA
>NZ_RZRA01000043.1:0-12534 GCF_003998945.1 Mesorhizobium sp. M7A.F.Ca.CA.003.01.2.1
GTACCAGGGCCGCGATCGCCGCGATCAGGCCGGCGAGCGTGTGCGCAAGGATCACCGTGCGCTGGACCGGCACGCCGGAAAAATGCGCGGCTTCGGCATTCTCCCCGACCGAGGCGACGTAGCGGCCAAAGACGGTCCGCGACAGCAGCAGCCACACCAAAGCGGTCAGCAGGACCCAGAACAGCACCGGCGTCGGAACCGACAGGAATTTCGTGTTGTAGAGGTCGTTGAACAGCTTCGGCACATCGCCGGGCGGATTGCCGCTCGACAGGAACTGCACCAGCCCGACCAGGATGATGCTGACCGCCAGCGTGACGATGACCGCCGACACCCGCCGGCTCCCTATCATGAAGCCGTTGAACAGGCCGATGACGAGGCCGGTACCGAGCGCCAGCACGACGAAGAAAGGCATCGACGCGCCGGGGAAAGTGCCCGACGAAATGAAATAGTTGATGAGCAGGATGATGCCGCCGCCGGAAAGGTCGATCGACTTCACCCGCATGACGACGAGCTGCCCCAGAACCAGGATGCCGAGCGGGACGATCTGCCTGACGAAGATACCCATGATGTTGAGGTTGAGCATGTTCGGCCGTGCGATCCACAGCGTGGCCAGCAGCACGAGGAAGACAAAATAGGACGGCGGTATGCGCAGCAGGCGCCGGGCGATCGGATTTGCGAGAACGGCAGCCATCTTTCAGAGCCCCATCTTCTTGCGGGATTGCAGCCCGACCACCGCCAGCAGGATGCCGCCCTTGATCGCGGTCTGGACGAACGGCGAGACGTTGGCGAGGTTCATGCCATTGGCCAGCAGCGCCATGACCAGCGCGCCGATCACGGTGCCGTGCAGGCTGCCTATGCCACCGGAAAGCTGGGTGCCTCCAAGCGCCACGGCGGTGACGGTATCGAGTTCGAAAAGCAGCCCGACATTCGGATCGCCCGACACGATGCGCCCGGCGAGGAAGACACCGGCAACGGCTGCGAAACAGGAACAGATCACATAGGCGAGGATGATGTTGCGGCGGTCGGAGACGCCGAAATTGCGGGCAGCACTCTCGGCGCCGGACGCGATGCCGCCGCCAATCGCAAACAGATGCAGCCCGTACCGGGATCCGTAGAGCAGTTTCCACGCTGCCAGGATCACGACGATGCCCCAGAAAACCGGATAGGGAATGCCGAGGAAACTGCCCGAGACGGCATCGATGACGATCTCCGGCACCGTGCCGCCGGAGACGGGCCGCAGGATGCGCGTGATGCCGAGCACGATGTACTGCGTCGACAGCGTCGCGATGATCGGATGGACGTTGAAACGGGTGATCGCCAGACCGTTGATCAGCCCGATGACTGCCGCCAGCACGAAGACCGCCGGGATCAACACAATCGCTGGCTGGTCGAGCGCCAGCACCGCGGTGGTGAAGCTGATGACCGAGCCGACCGACAGGTCGAGCCCGCCGATGAGCACGACGACGAGCTGTCCGATCGCCGCGATGATCAGCGGCATCGCCTGGGCAACCAGGTTGAAGAGGTTTTCGGCCGTGGCGAACTGCGTCGTCTCGACGGTCAGCCACAGCGAAATGAGCAAGGCGACCAGCAGCGGCAGGCCCCACAGGCCCTGCCGCGTGTTCCGGCCATTCAGGATGTTGAAAACCGAACGAACCATGGCAGGCCCCTAATGCTGGCGCGTGGAGCCGCCCATGAGGGCCGCGTCGAGAATCTTGTGTTCGCTCGCCTGCGCTGCCGGCATTTCGGCCACGATCGTGTCGTGATGGACGACGTAGATGCGGTCGCAGAGCCCGATCAGCTCGATCGTCTCGCGCGACAGCACCAGCACCGCGCCGCCCTTCGCGGTGAAGTCCCGCAGAAGATGGTAGATCTCGGACTTGGCGCCGATGTCGACGCCGCGCGTCGGCTCTTCGACCAGCAGAAGATCGAGATCGGCGGCAAGGTAGCGGCCGAGCAGAACCTTTTGCTGGTTGCCGCCCGACAGCGAACCGACCGCAGCCGACAGGCCCGCCGCCTTTATGTTCATGACCTCCATCATGCGGGCGATGACGTTTCGATATGGCCGCGCCGGCGCAAGTTCCGGGCGCCTCGAATGCAATCCGATGGCGATGTTGTGGGCGATCGGCAAAGCGAGGAAGAGCCCCTCTTCCTTGCGGTCCTCGGGAACGAAGCCGACCTTCAGCTGCTGCAAATACCGAACGCCCGCCGACGCCGGGAGCGGCATCTTCAGCGCCTTGCCGTTGATGGAAATCGTCCCGGCGAAGGGATGGTAGCGGCCAATCAGCGATCGCAGGAAGCGCTGCTGGCCCTGCCCTTCCAGCCCGGCCAGGGCGACGATCTCGCCCTTGTGCAAAGTCAGCGACAGCGGCTGCGATGTCTCGGTGATCTTGAGGTTTTCGACGCGCAGTATCTCATCGCCTACATCGCCCGTACGATCGGGAAAAAGGTCCTGGAGTTCGCGTCCGACCATCATGGCGATGAGTTCGTCGGTGGTGATCTCGGGCACCGTCCTTGTGCCGACCAGTGCGCCATCCTTCAGCACCGTCACGGTGTCGCACAACTCGAAGATCTCCTCCATGCGATGCGAGATGTAGACGATGGCTTTTCCCTTGTCGCGCAGCCGGCGGATGTTGCGGTTGAGCACATCGACATCGGCCGCGTTGAGCGCCGCCGTCGGCTCATCGAGGATGAGCACGCTGGCGTCGGCCTGGATGCAATGCGCGATCTCGACGAATTGCCGCTCGGCTATGGTCAGGTTGGAAACGAGTTGCGACGGGTCGAGCGTGAGGCCGAGTTCGCCAAGCGCCCTGGCGGTCTGGCTTTTCATCGCGGGATAGTCGATCGAGCCGAACCGGGTCGTCGGCTCCCGGCCGAGGAACATGTTCTCGGCGATCGACAGATTGGGCAGCAGCGAATGCTCCTGGAAAACGGTCGAAATGCCGGCATCGAGCGCGGCGCGCGGCGACTTCAGATCGAGCTTCTCGCCGCTCATGAAGATCTCGCCGGAATCGGGCTGATGCACGCCCGCCAGAATCTTCATCAACGTCGATTTGCCGGCACCGTTCTCGCCCATCAGGGCGTGGATGCTGCCCGCCTTGAGGTCGAGGGAAACGGAGTGGAGCGCCTTGCTCCCTCCGAATGCCTTCGAAATGTGGGACATCTCGACAAGATTGGTCACGAAACCCTCGAACGAACCGGATTCGACACATGGAACGGCCTGCGGGGAATGTTTGTCCACTCCCCGCCAGCCACGGCGCCGTCACTTCTTGCCGTAATATTCCTTGAGCTTGTCTTCCGGCAGTTCGCTTGGCCACCAGACATTGGCGGTCAGGTCATCGCGATAGTATTTCTTGGCCTTGTCCTGGTCCCATCCGTCGGGATTGTAGACATAGCGCTTGTAGAGCTGCTTGCCTTCCAGAAGGGCAACGGCAGCGCGCACGCCGGCAGCGCCCTGGGCGGGACTGTATTCCGGAGAGATCGACTTGAACCCATCCGTAATCCACTGGCCGAAATAGCCATTGTTGCCCTCGCCCGAAATCGGCGGAATGGGTGTGCCGAACTGCTTGAAGACATCGACGCAGGCGCGCGTCATGTCGGCGCCGGACGACCAGATGCCGTCGACCTGCGGATTGTTCAGATAGAGCGTCTCGCACAGCTTCTTGGCCTTGTCGTACTGCCAGTCGCCATGCTCCTCGGCAATGATCTGCACATGCGTGCCCTTGAGCGATTCCAGGAGGCCGTTATAGCGGTTGGTGTCTTCCGGATGGCCGGCCAGGCCACGCAGGACCCAGATCTTGCCGTTGTCGCCGACGGTCTTCACCAGCCAGTCGCCCATGACCTTGCCGAAGTGCTCGGCGCCGCCCTGGATTTCGGTGGTGTAGGCGTCGGAATCGATACGCCCGGTGTGAAGGATGACCGGGATGCCGGCGGCGACCGCCTTGGCGATGCTGGCATTGGCCGACGTGCTGGTCACCGGTTGAACGATGATGGCGTCGACATGCTGTGCGATCAGGTCCTCGATATCGGCCACCTGCTTCTTCTGGTCGAAGCCGGCATCGAGCAGGATGAATTTCGAGATGCGCTTGTCCTTGGCCGCGGCGTTCTCCGCCTCATGCGCCACCTGCACCGTCCAGGTGTTTGCGTTGACACCGAAGTCGCTCATGCCGATGACCCAGGGCGGGTCCTTCTTGAACGCACCGGCGGCGGTCATGCGCGTGTCGTCGGGGCGCGGCGCCACGCCGTCCATCAGCTTGACGTCTTGCGCATGCGCCAGGGACGTCACGGCAAGCGTGGACGCAACGAGCATCCCCAGGCCGACGGTTTTCAGCAATCCTAACATTGAACACTCCTCCTTGTGGTTGCTCCGGCCTACAAATTCGTATGGCCACGAGACGCTCTCCCAATGCATGCCCCCGTCACAAACCGACCGATGCGCGCAATTCTCCCGCCCCCGAACACATGCGTGTCGAAGCCCAACTTCTGCTGGACGATGATGACGGTCGAGAACTCCTCCGGGCACTTTAGAAGCACAGCGGATTCGCCCTGTCAATAGTTAGTCAGGTTGAATGACTATTCCCTTGCTTGCCTTTCGCCGCTCCACTATCCATCATGAATGGCGCTCGCCGGCTTCGGCGCGCAGTCTGTCCCGGCGGGAAAAACATGCGATCAGTCTTGTGCTACGGCGACTCCAACACGCACGGCCAGATCCCCGGCAGGGGGCCGCTCGAGCGCTATGGTCCGGGTGAACGCTGGCCGGGCATATTGCGTTCTCAGCTGGGCCCTGACTGGTATGTCATCGAGGAGGGGTTGAGCGGCCGCACCACCGTCCACGACGACCCGATCGAGGGCGCCCACAAGAACGGCCGAACCTATCTTCGTCCTTGCCTGCAGAGCCATGCGACGCTCGACCTCGTCATCATCATGCTCGGCACCAACGATCTGAAGATCCGCTTCAACAAGCCGCCGTCGGAAGTGGCGATGGGGATCGGCTGCCTCGTCTACGACATCAAGGAGCTGGCGCCAGGTCCGGGCGGCTCGACGCCCGAGATCATGATCGTGGCGCCACCGCCGATGCAGGACGACGTCAAGGAATGGAAGTCCATATTCGCCGGCGCGCCGGAGAAATCGCGCCTGCTCGCGCTCGAGTTCGAGGTTCTGGCGGACTCGCTCGAACTGCACTTTTTCGATGCCGGCTCGGTGGTGTCGTGCAGCGAGGCGGACGGCTTTCACATCGATGCCGAGGCGCACAGATTGCTGGGCACCGCGCTCGCCCGCGCGGTCGATGCCATCGGCTGGAGCCGCTCGACATGAGCAACCATACCGCCGCCAGGCAACGCGCTCTTACCGACGGGGCGACCTTTGCCTGACATGAGATTCGCACCACCCAATCCCTTGCGCATCGCCGATCGTGCGAGCGGGCTGAATGCATTGAGCGTCCGCAGCTACAACGAGCGGCTGGTGCTGTCCCTGCTGCTTCAGAACGAAGGCATTTCGCGGATGGAAATCGGCGAGAAGACCGGCCTGTCGGCGCAGACGGCTTCAGTCATCGTTCGCTCGCTCGAGCAGGAGGGCCTGGTCTCGCAGGGCGAGGCGCAGCGCGGCCGCGTCGGGCCGCCGACGATCCCGCTTTCACTCAACCCGGAGGGCGCCTATGCGGTTGGCGTCGGCTTCAGCCGGCGCAGGATCGACATCGCGCTCATCGACTTCATCGGCACGGTGCGCTTCCACACGCAGTTGCCGGCGGATGAAGCCAATCCGTTTCCGCAAAGCAGCGATCTGTTCGGCGCGATCGGGCAAGCCATGACCAGCCTGCCGGTCGAGGCGCGCAGCCGGGTTGCCGGCATCGGCCTGGCGGTTCCCGACGATGTCGACACGATGGCTGCAACCCGCAACGGATCGAGCACCTCGCTCAAGGCCTTGCAGGCCGAGATCGAGGAACAGATCAAGCTGCCCGTTTTCGTGCAGAACGACATCACCGCTGCGGCCGGCGGCGAGAGTATGTTCGGCGTCGCAAAGCCGCTCAACGATTATCTGTTCTTCTATCTCGGAGCACGGCTGCAGAGCAGGCTCATCCTCAACCACCAGATCTACAAGGGAAACTCCAGCGCCAGCTTCGATCACGGCCTGATGCGCCTGGAGAGCGAACTGGCCATGCGCGGGCGCCCGTCCGAAATCATCTGGAGCAGCAGCCCTGAGTGGCCCGATCTGGGCGAGGCCTACAGCGCATGGCTGGGCGAGTGTTCCGACCGCCTGAAAGCGTCGATCTCCGCGCTGACCCAGTTTGTCGAGTTCAGGACGGTCGTCCTGTCCAGCTATGCGCCGCAAAAGATTGCCGAGGCCTTGTGCGACGACATCGGCCGGGAATTCCCCGGCATCGAAGCGCTGCCGGCGCGCGTCACCATCAGCCCGAAGGCCGTCGGCGCGGCAAGCCTGCCATTCAGTTCGCGCTTCATGATCCAGTGATCGAGCTGAACCGGGTTGCCGGTCGGCCGATCATGCCCTCTGCAGGTCCATCAATGATTTTCAGGTGACCAGGCGAATCCGCTTGCCAGGACGCCCCACTTAATAGCATGTTAAGTGAACCCTGAGATCGCCATGAAAATCGCTGCGGATCACGCACTCAACGACAATGCCGCGACCAGCGCCGAAGCGCGCCGCTCGACGGTATTGGGCGATCGGATCAAGGCCTATCGCACCACGCGGCGCCTGACGCTGCGCCAGCTCGGCGACATGATCGGCACCACCGCCAGTTTCCTAAGCCAGCTCGAGCGCGGCCTTTCCGGCGCCAACACCAGCACGCTGATGCTGATTGCCAATGCGCTCGGCATCAGCCTCGCCGATCTTTTCGACGAATGCGAAGTGTCGCCGCACGCGGTGCTGACACGCAGCGAGCGGCCGGCGCTGCCGACCAGCGAAGGCTACCGCAAGACGCTGCTGTCGCGCCGGCCGATCCGCGAGATGGAAGTCTATTGCGGCGAGTTCGCCGTCGGCGGCTCGACCGGCGACGTGCCCTACACGCACGGCAACGCGAGCGAGATGTTCCTCGTGCTGCGCGGACGCGTGCAACTGACGCTCGGCGAGGAGAGCTTCACCCTCGAAGAGGGCGATAGCATCGAATATTCGACCTCGACGCCCCACCGGACGATCAATGTCGGCGATACGGTGGCCGAAGTGCTGTGGATCATTGCGCCGCCGACCAGCGGCGCCGTCGACCTCGACCAATATGTAGCCCGGAAAACGCTCGCGCCCGGCCTACCAAAATCAAACAGCGAGCCATCGGAGGGTTAGAAAATGGGAAGCAGATCAAGATTGGCCGGGTTCGTCGGCGCCGCCGCACTGGCCTTGCTTGCGGCCGCCGCTCACGCGCAGAACGCGCCGCCGGCCGGGACCGTGGTGGACGGCTCGCTGAAGGGAAAGACGCTGACCTTCGTCTCCTATGGCGGCATCTACCAGGACGGCCAGGTCGCCGCCCTCAAGGAATTCGTCGACAAGAGCGGCGTCAAGCTTTTGAATGATGGGCCGACCGAAATCGCCAAGCTCCAGGCGCAGGTCGAATCAGGCAATGTGACCTGGGATGTCGTCGATACGGACGATTTTCCGCCCTTCGTGCATTGCGGAAAACTGTTCCAGAAGCTGGATTTGACCAAGCTCGACATCTCGCACATCCCGCCCGGACAGGTCGGCGAGTGCAGCGTGCCGGCGATGAACTACGGCATGGTCCTGATGTACAAGAACGACACGTACAAGGACAATCCGCCGAAGGACTGGAAGGACTTCTTCGACACCGCGAAATTTCCCGGCACCCGCGCCATCGACGGCAGCGGCAGCCCGCTCGGCGGCCTGATCGAACAGGCCATCCTGGCAGACGGCGGCAAGGTCGACGCCATGACGCCGGCCGATATCGACAAGGGCATCGCCAAGATCAAGGCGATCGGTCCCGACACGATCTTCTGGAAGACGGGCGCAGAATCCCAGCAGCTCGCCGAATCCGGCGAGGCCGACATGATCATCATGTGGACCGGCCGCGCCATGACGGCGGTCAAGAACGGCGCTGCCTACACGCCGGTGTGGAAGGACTGGCTGGTCGTCATGGACCAGCTGACCATCCCGGTCGGCGCCAAGGACACCGACGCTTCCTACGCGCTGATCAACGCCTATCTCGGCAAGAAGTCGCAGGAGATCCTGACCGAGCAGACCTCCTACTCGCCGATCAACAACGAGGCACAGCCGAAGGTCGACGCATCCGTCGCCGCCTTTCTGACCAACACGCCGGACCACGCCAAGCTCGGCTATCAGCAGAACATCAAGTTCTGGGTCGCCAACTTCGCCGCCGCGTCCGACAAGTGGACAGCGCTGATGGCCGGCAACTGAGCCGGCTACCGCTGAGGTGACGGCGTGAGCCAGACATCGCATACGCCGACGGCCGGGGGTGATCATCCTCGGCCGCCAGGTGCCGTGCGGGCGCCGCAGCGGCGCCCGCGCCTTGCTGCCTATCCTTCGCTGCTGGCGATGCCCGCCTTGGCTTTGCTCATCGCCGCGATGGGCTATCCCTTGCTGACCGTCACGCTGCGCAGCTTCTCGGACCCATCTTGGGGCTTGCAGAACTATGCCTGGTTCTTTTCCACCCCGGTGAATGTCACCGTCCTGTGGCGCACCTTTTCCATCGCAGCCTGGGTCACCATCGTTTGCGTCATCGCCGCCTACCCCTATGCCTATCTCATGACGGCGGTCGGACCGCGCCTGCGGCTGGTCCTCATCCTGTGCGTTTTGGTGCCGTTCTGGGTCAGCGGCGTGGTGCGCACCCTGGCCTGGGTCATCCTGCTGCAGGATTCCGGCATCATCAATTCGGTCATCAGGCTGCTCGGCTTTGACGGCGTGAAGCTGATCCGCACGCAGACCGGCGTCGTCATCGGCATGGCGCAGGTGCTGCTGCCGTTCATGATCCTGCCGCTCTATTCGGTCATGCGCGGCATCGATCTGCGCCTCGTGCAGGCGGCGCGCAGCCTTGGTGCGCGCCCGGCACGCGCCTTCCTGCAAATCTATCTGCCGCTGTCGCTGCCCGGCGTTTTCGCCGGCGCCATCATCGTCTTCATCCTGTCGCTCGGCTTCTACATCACGCCTGCCCTGCTCGGCGGCCCGCGCAGCACCATGCTGTCGACGCTGGTGCAGAGCCAGGTGCTCAGCCTGCTCAACTGGGGCCGCGGCGGCGCCATGGGCGTCGTGCTGCTGGTCGCGACCTTCGTGCTTCTAGCGCTCGCCGCCCCGCTGATGCGCCAGCGCCACAAGCAGGCGTCCAGATCATGAGACTGGCACCATCCCGCCTTCTGCTCGGTCTGTTCTGCCTGCTGGTCGCCGTCTGGCTGGTGATGCCGACGCTGGTCATCATCCCGATGTCATTCAACGAGAAGAAGTCGCTCGCTTTCCCGCCGTCCGGCTTCTCCTG
Organism: Mesorhizobium sp. M7A.F.Ca.CA.003.01.2.1; assembly: GCF_003998945.1. NCBI lineage: Bacteria > Pseudomonadati > Pseudomonadota > Alphaproteobacteria > Hyphomicrobiales > Phyllobacteriaceae > Mesorhizobium > Mesorhizobium sp. M7A.F.Ca.CA.003.01.2.1. The sequence goes on from NZ_RZRA01000043.1 coordinate 9,443, forward strand.
GCAATGGTACGAGAATTTCTTCACCAACCCCGATTGGCTGTCGAGCTTCTTCAATTCGCTGAGGGTCGCGGGCCTCGTCGCCGTCGCCGCCACGCTGATCGGCACGCTGGCGTCGCTCGGCCTCAGCCGCATGAAACATTCCGGCGCCGGCCTGCTGCGCGCCATCCTGATCACGCCGATGATCGTGCCCGGCGTGGTGCTGGCCATCGGCATCTACGCCGTCTATCTCGACTACCAGCTCGTCGGCACCACCACCGGCTTCGTCATCGCACATACGATGCTGGCGATCCCCTTCGTCATCATCGCCGTGTCGGCAAGCCTCGAAGTCTTCGACGCGCGGCTGGAGACGGCGGCGGCAAGTCTCGGCGCCAACCGCTTCACCACATTCCGCACCGTGACCTTGCCGCTGATCGCGCCCGGCATCCTGTCCGGGCTTTTGTTTGCCTTCGTCACCTCCTTCGATGAGATCATCGTCGCGCTGTTCATCACCAGTCCCTACCTGAAGACCTTGCCGGTGCAGATCTTCACCAGCATCACCCGCGACGCCGATCCGACGGTGACGGCCGTCGGAACCATCATCTTCATTGCCACGACGCTGATCATCAGCGCCGGGCTGATCATCAGCTCGAAATCGACGAGGAGTTGAGATGACTGCGAGGAAACGCGGCGCGGCCATCGACATCAAGTGCGCAACCAAGCGCTACGGCAATTTCACCGCACTCGACGATGTCAGCCTGCATATCGAGCCGGGCGAGTTCATGACGCTGCTCGGCCCCAGCGGCTCGGGCAAGACCACGACGCTCAACGTCGTCGCGGGCTTCACCGACCTCACCTCCGGCGACCTCGCCGTTGGCGGCAAAAGCATCGTCGCCCTGCCGGCGCACAAGCGCAACATCGGCGTTGTCTTCCAGCACTACGCGCTGTTTCCGCATATGACGGTCGGCAAGAACGTCGCCTATCCCCTCACCTTGCGCGGCATGGACAAGCAGGCGCGCGACCGTCTCGTCGTGCGCGCGCTGGACATGGTCAAGATGGCCGACTTCGCGCATCGCTATCCCTCCGAACTTTCCGGCGGCCAGCAGCAGCGCGTGGCGCTGGCGCGCGCCATCGTCTTCGATCCGCCGCTGCTGTTGATGGACGAACCGCTCGGCGCGCTCGACAAGAAACTGCGCGAATGGCTGCAGCTGGAGATCAAGCGCATCCACCGCGAACTCGGCACCACCTTCGTCTATGTGACGCACGACCAAGAAGAAGCGCTGGTCCTGTCCGACCGCATCGCCGTCTTCAATCAGGGCCGCATCGAACAGGTCGGAACCGGCCGCCAGCTCTACGACGAGCCGACGACCCTGTTCGTGGCCAAGTTCATCGGCGAATCGACCAGTTTGCGTGGCACCGCCCTGACGTCCGGAAACGAAACCAGCCTGACGATCGCCGGCCAGAAGATCGTGGCCAACGGCAAGCTCGCCAGCGGCAGCAAACCGGTGGTCCTGCTGCGGCCGGAGAAGCTTTCGCTTGCCGGCACCAACACGCCTCCCGCCGCCGGGCAGAACAGCCTCACCGGTCAAGTCAGCGAGGCGATCTATCTGGGCTCCGGCTCGAAATACCAGGTGACGTTGCGCGACGGCTCGGTCGCCATCGTACGCGCGTCGCTGGAAGCCACACCGTTCTCGATTGGTGACACGGTCGATCTGCGCTGGTCGGTCGTCGATGCAAAACTTCTTGCCGACGACGACCGCGCCGACATGACGATGACCTGATCGCTCTTTCCCCGCAGGATTTTTAGACATGGACGCCAAAGTCAACGGCAACGTCTCGTTCTGGTATGCCGACATCGGCCTGCCGCCCTATCGCGCGCCGCTTCCGGGCGATCTCGAAGCCGATGTCTGCATCGTCGGCGCCGGCTACACCGGCCTGTGGACGGCTTATTACCTGAAGAAGGCCGATCCATCGATCCGCATCGCCATCGTCGAGCGGGAGTTCGCCGGCTTCGGCGCGTCGGGCCGCAATGGCGGCTGGCTGTCCGGCGGCTTCAGCTGGTCGCGCGAGAAATATCTGCAGACCTCGACGCGCGGCGCTGTCATCGACATGGAAACGGCCATGCATGGCACGGTCGACGAAGTGATCAAGGTGACCGAAGCCGAAGGCATCGATGCCGACATCCGCCGCGTCGACAATCTGACGGTGGCGACCAACCCGCCGCAGCTCGAACGGATCAACGCCGCCTATGCCGATGCGATCGGCTGGAGCGTGCCGAGCGAGCGTGTCAGCCTGATCGGCCAGGCAGAGGCCAAGGCCCGCATCAACATCAGGAATGTGCTTGGCGGTTATATCCACCACGGCACCGCGCGTGTGCAGCCGGCCAAGCTGGTGCGCGGCCTGTCCGAAGCCGTCGAGCGGCTCGGTGTGCCGATCTACGAGCAGACCACCGTGACCGGCATCGAGAAGGGCAAGGTCACGACGAACCGCGGCACCGTGCGCGCGCCGATCATCATCCGTGCCACGGAAGGGTTCACGGCCGGCATACCAGGCAATGAACGGCTCTGGCTGCCGCTCAACAGCGCACAGATCATCACCGAGCCGCTGCCGCAATCACTGTGGGACGAGATCGGCTGGGAGGGCCATGAGCTTCTGGGCGACTCCGCGCACGCCTATTGCTATGCGCAGCGCACCAGGGAAGGCCGCATCACCATGGGCGGACGCGGCGTACCCTATCGTTACGGCTCGCAAACGGATGTGCGCGGCCAAACGCAGCAGGCCACGATCGAAAGCCTGCACGCGATCCTCACCCGGCTGCTGCCGCAGACAGCCAGGCTTCGCATCGACCACGCCTGGTGCGGCGTGCTGGGCGTGCCGCGCGACTGGTGCACGACGGCAGGGCTCGATCTTGAAACCGGCATCGGCTGGGCCGGCGGCTATGTCGGGCTCGGCGTCTCGAGTTCCAACCTTTCAGGCCGAACGCTGCGCGATCTCATCCTGCGCCGCGACACCGAATTGACCCGCCTGCCCTGGGTCAACCGAAAGGTCAGCAAATGGGAGCCAGAGCCGATGCGCTGGCTCGGCGTCCACTCGATGTATCAGCTCTATCGCGTCGC
>NZ_RZRA01000440.1:0-4564 GCF_003998945.1 Mesorhizobium sp. M7A.F.Ca.CA.003.01.2.1
GTTGGAAGACGAGCCTGCCTCCCCACCAATGATGGCGTTCGAGCCAGGGGAACTGCGGCAACTGTTGGAGGACGAACCTGCCTCCCCACCAATGATGGCGTTCGAGCCAGGGGAACTGCGGCAACTGTTGGAGGACGAGCCTGCCTCCCCACCAATGATGGCGTTCGAGCCAGGGGAACTGCGGCAGCTGTTGGAGGATGAACCCGCTTCCCCACCGATGATGGCGTTCGAGCCAGGGGAACTGCGGCAACTGTTGGAGGATGAACCCGCTTCCCCACCGATGATGGCGTTCGAGCCAGGGGAACTGCGGCAACTGTTGGAAGACGAGCCTGCCTCCACTTGGGCACAAATCAATTCGACCCCACATGCGCGAGCGGACGGTGTTCATCAGCCAGCCCAGGCGCCGTGGCTCCCTGAACGCAGAAGATAACTTTGCGGAGGAGCGGTCACGCAACTGTCGGCGGCGCCGGGCCTCAGGGTGAATGGAAAGGATGGAGTGGCGGATGGTGTCGCGTGAAGGCGCAACACGCGTGCTGACCGACCTGCATACGTAGGAAGTCGTTCATTGCTCCCAAATCGTATGTGAGGAACATTCCTGTCCCGGCTGCGCCGCGCGATGCTAGGTCGCGTTGTTCAGCGGGCCAAGCCGATGACACCTACGAAGCTACTGATCGGGCAGATCGCCGTTGTGTGCGCAATTGTCATTATCGGCGTATGGACGGCAACCCAATGGTGCGCTCAAATGCTGACCTACCAGACGCCTCTCGGCGCACCATGGTTTCTCTTCGCCGGCTGGCCAATCTACAAGCCGTGGAAGCTGTTTGAATGGTGGTTCCACTTCGATGCTTATGCGCCGGAGGTCTTCGACAAAGCCGGTACGCTTGCAGGCGCCAGCGGATTCCTGGGTTGTGCCGCCGCAATCGCTGGCTCGCTTTTGCGCGCGCGACAGCGCGGGTCGGTTACGACCTATGGGTCTTCACGGTGGGCCACGACTCATGAGGTCGAGACGGCAGGGTTGTTACGGCCGGCGGGCGTTTTCCTCGGTAGGCTGAACGATCGCTATCTGCGCCATGACGGCCCGGAGCACGTCATGGCATTTGCGCCGACGCGTTCGGGCAAGGGCGTGGGGCTGGTTGTTCCAACGCTACTTTCCTGGACCGGGTCTGCCATCATTCATGATATAAAAGGCGAAAATTGGCAGTTGACCTCCGGCTGGCGGTCGAAATTCTCGTACTGCCTTCTGTTCAATCCGACCGACCCGAGATCGGCACGCTACAACCCGCTGCTGGAGGTGCGCAAAGGCCCAGATGAGATCCGGGACGTTCAAAACATCGCCGACATCCTCGTCGATCCCGAGGGCGCGCTGGAGCGACGGAACCACTGGGAGAAGACCAGCCATTCACTCCTAGTTGGCGCCATTTTGCACGTGCTCTACGCTGAAGAGGACAAGACGCTGGCCCGCGTCGCCACCTTCCTGTCGGACCCGCAACGCTCGTTTGCCGCAACGCTACGGCGGATGATGACGACAAACCATCTCGGGACGGGGCATAACCCTCAGGTCCATCCCGTAGTGGCCTCGGCGGCTCGCGAACTCCTGAACAAGTCGGAAAACGAGCGCTCAGGCGTCCTCTCGACCGCCATGTCCTTTCTCGGGCTTTATCGTGATCCAACGGTCGCGGCGGCCACTTCGTCCTGCGACTGGCGCATCGCTGACCTAGTGGATGGAGAGCGACCGCTGTCGCTCTATCTGGTCGTGCCGCCTTCGGATATCTCGCGCACCAAGCCTTTTGTGCGACTGATCTTGAACCAGATCGGCAGGCGGTTGACGGAGCGTCTGGAGGGGGACCCGAAGAAGAGCCGTAAGCATCAGCTGCTCATGATGCTGGACGAGTTTCCGGCGCTCGGTCGCCTCGACTTCTTCGAAACGGCGCTCGCCTTCATGGCAGGTTATGGCATTCGCTCCTATCTGATCGCACAATCTTTGAACCAGGTTTCAAAGGCCTATGGCGAGAACAATGCTATTCTCGACAATTGCCACGTGCGAATTGCCTTTTCCTCCAATGACGAACGCACGGCCAAGCGCATCTCGGATGCCCTCGGCACCGCAACCGAACTTAGGTCGATGCGCAACTATGCGGGCCATCGGCTTGCGCCCTGGCTTTCACATGTCATGGTGAGCCGCCAGGAAACCGCGCGCCCGCTCCTGACGCCAGGCGAGGTGATGCAATTGCCGCCGTCAGACGAATTGGTCCTGGTTTCTGGGTTGCCGCCGATCCGCGCCAAGAAGCTGCGCTATTATCAGGATCAGAATTTCACAGATCGGGTGCTGCCTGCGCCGGTGCTGCACGACGGACCCTATGCGGACTGCCCTGCATCACGCCCGGACGGCTGGACTGGACAAGTGTGCAGCGTCGATAGCCGACTTGCTGCGGACGAGGAAAGCGCCGACGCGCCAGTTGAAGACGAGGGAGGCGTTCAGCAGCAACGCCATCCAAGCCTGCCCGAAGAAGACGTTGTTGTCTCTCAAGAGCCCGATCAGGCCGATCTGTACAAGCCCGCAGACGATGACAGCGAAGCGCTCGCGGACAAGCGTGTCATGGATCGGATTTCCACTGCGGCCCGCGTCTACGGTATCAACGAGGGCAGGGGCGACGATGTCATTCCCGGCTTCTGAAGTCCGCTGAGTTGCAGAGCGCACCTCAGCGTAGATAACGGCCATAAGCAATTTTGAGCGTCTGGCCGATGCTTCTCCCGTCGCCGGCGCAACGCCGGGCCGTCGGAACGATCCGCATGAAGCCGCACCGCATTCGCCATCAGTTTCTGCTTGAGCCGGAGCTCAGCGAGAAACTGGACAACCTCAGTCGCGATCCGTCAACGACCAAATCAGCGATCGTGGGGAAGGCGATCGAGGCGTTCATCGAGCGGCGTGGCGAGAGCGAGTTCGATCGGCGCTACGGCGTAAGGCTTGACCGGCTCTCCCGCGATCTTGCCCACGTCAGGCGCGATTCCGAGGTGATCCTGGAGAGCCTGGCGCTCTTCATCCGCTTTTCGATCACCCTTCACGCCCACACGCCGGTCCCGGATCGGGCAACGCAGGCTATTGCCCAAGAGCGTTTCGAGAAATTCGTTGAGAAGGTCGGCCGCCAGATCGCTTCCGGCAAAAAGTCGCTTAGCAAAGACAATGGTGGGGGAGGGGAAGGATGAGCTCTCATCCCGAGGCCGACCACCGGCGGCGTGTCATGCTGCGCACCGCCATGGGTCCGGCAATCACCGAAGCCCTGGCCGATCCGTCCGTCATCGAGGTGATGGTCAATCCCGACGGCGCGCTGCGACTCGACCGGTTAGGCGAAGGTCGGGTCGATACCGACGTTCACATGCACCCGTCCGAGGCAGAACGTATCATCCGCCTGGTTGCTTCGCACGTGCGCGCCGAGGCGCACGCCGACAACCCGATCGTCAGTGCCGAATTGCCGTCTGGCGAACGCTTCGAAGGCCTGCTGCCACCTGTGGTGTTGGCGCCATGTTTTGCCATCCGCAAGCCCGCCGCGAAAGTCTACACCCTGGCCGACTATGTTGCCGAACGCATCATGCTGCCGCTGCAGGCCGATGCGCTGAAAAAGGCCGTCCGCGAGCGGCGCAACATGCTGATCGCCGGCGGCACTTCCTCGGGGAAGACAACACTCGCCAACGCTCTGCTGGCTGAAGTCGCCGAATGCGACGATCGGGTGATCCTGATCGAGGACACACGCGAACTGCAGTGCGCGGCCAGGGACTGCGTTGCCCTGAGAACAAGGCGGGGCTCGGTCACCCTTGCCGATCTCGTGCGCTCGACGCTGAGGCTCAGGCCGGACCGCATCATCGTGGGCGAGGTGAGGGGCGCGGAAGCGCTCGACATGCTGAAGGCATGGAACACCGGGCACCCAGGCGGCATCGCTACCGTACACGCCAATTCCGCGCGCTCGGCTCTCTATCGCATTGAGCAACTCGCCCAGGAAGCGGTGGTCACCGTTCCCCGCCGGCTCATCGCTGAGGCGATAGATCTGATCGTCTTCATAGCGGGACGCGGCTCGTCGCGCCACATCGACGCAATCGCCGAGGTCACCGGTCTCGACGGCAGCGGCGATTACGCCGTTGCCCCGCTCACGCTTTCGCAACTCCAGCAGCTTTGAAAGGCCTTCCTCATGCGCAAGAAGCTTCGCTTTCTTTCGTCCACAGCGCTCGCGTTTCTTATCACGGCCCCGGTTTATGCCGCCGGCTCCGGCATGCCGTGGGAGCAGCCGCTGCAGCAGATCCTGGAGTCCGTGCAGGGACCGGTCGCCAAGATCGTTGCGGTGATCATCATTATCACCACCGGCCTGACGCTTGCCTTCGGCGACACCGCCGGTGGTTTTCGGCGCCTGATTCAGATCGTCTTCGGTCTGTCGATCGCCTTCGCGGCATCGAGCTTCTTCCTCTCCTTCTTCTCCTTCGGTGGTGGGGCGCTCGTCTGATGGCCGCCGGGGAGCAGCATATCGAGGGCTTCGCAGTACCGGTCCACCGGGCGCTGACCGAGCCGATCCTGCTC
>NZ_RZRA01000441.1:0-4563 GCF_003998945.1 Mesorhizobium sp. M7A.F.Ca.CA.003.01.2.1
ATCGTGCAGGGTCGCCATTGGCGCTGAGCGCCATCGATTCTATTTGCGGGGCGAAGCGCGACACGACCTGGTCAAGCAGGCAGCCATCGCCAAGCGGCAACAGGCTCTTGTCGCCGCCGCCCATCCGCCTCGACTGGCCACCGGCCAGAACAATCCCCGCAATGTCTCGCTTCATGCCACGAAGCCTGTACGCCAGCCGTCGGAAATCACAAGAACCTTCAATGATCTGGCTAGATTCCGTCCGGAACCATGCTTGGCCCCGTGCTTTCGGCGACGATCTTGCGCCGGCCGACGACCCGCTCGCGGTAGAGCGCATAGAGGCCGGAGCCGATGATGATGGTGGCGCCGACGATCATCGGCAGATCGGGAATGTCCGCGAAGATGAACAGGCCAAGCAGGATCGACCAGATCAGGGCCGTGTAGCGGAACGGCGCGATGAAGGAGATGTCGCCCGCCCGCATCGCCATAATGATGAACTGGTAGCCGATAATCACCAGCACAGCAGCCAGGGCCAGCAGGGCCGTGCTGTTGCCCGTCATCGGCGTCCAGCCGCCCATTGCCGGCAACAGCGCCGCGCCGACGATTGTCATGGCAAGCGCGGTCGCGGTCGACACCAGCAATGTCGGAATGGCCTTGGGGATCCGCTTGGTGGCGAGATCGCGCACCGCGCAGCAGGCGACGCTGGCCAGCGCCGACAGCGAGTAGACGCTGAACCCTTCGAAGCCCGGCCGCACGATGATCAGCACGCCGGCAAATCCGATGGCGATGGCCAGCCAACGCCGCCAACCGACAGTCTCGCCAAAGACAAGTGCCGCTCCCATCGTCACCGCCAGCGGCAGCGCCTGCAGCACCGCCGAAACATTGGCGATCGGCAGATGGGCGAGGGCGACGAGGAAACTCACCGTTGCGCCGGCCTCGCTGATCACGCGCAAGGCGACCAGAGGCTGCAGCATCGAGCCCGGGCGGGCGAGAGCGCCGCGCTGCCAGGCCAGCAGGCCGACGAAAAGCGAAGCGAAAGCCCCACGGATCAACATGACCTGCGCCATGTTCATCGATTGCGACGAGTATTTGGTTATGGCGTCGTTGAGGGTGAAGCCGGCCATCGCCACCATCATGAACAACGCGCCGTGAAGATTTGGAGACAGGGGCAAGACGGCTACCGGTTCTGCTAATACATATCGCCCAAAAGTGACCTCGGTTTTGGGGAAACGACATGCATAAGAAACAAAGACCTGAAGCGCGTGGCCTGAATCCGTTCAAACGCGACGCGCTTTAGGCAGCAAGCCTGTAACAGTCGGGCATGAAACAGCAACAGCAAAGGACTGGGCCACAGCCTTGTTTGTGGCCCGGAATATCGCCTGCGATGGCGAACTTACTTCTTCGGCGTAAGCACCTCGGTGCCATTGCCTTCCTTGCCGGCGATCGTCCAAAGACCGTGCAGCGAACCGTCCGCCGCCACCTTGTAGACGACGAGGCCAATGTCCTTGTCCATGACATAGCCGGCGGAGAAGGCATCATCGTTGCGCATGCAGATGCCGTCGGAAGATGAGCCACCAGTTTCCCAATGGATCGCGCAGGTCGTCCCGCTGGTCAGCGTGATGGTGGCTTCGCCGCCATAGGCCGAGCCGTCGAAGTTGGTGCCGGCGACCGTATAGGTGCCGCCGATCGACTGCGCCGCCGCGGGCACGGCCGCGAGGCCAAGCAGTGCCAGAGAAAGAACGAGTTTGCGCATGGTGTATCCCCCTGCGAGCGAAGAGCAGCTTCCAGGGGAAGGCTAGGCTGGAACAGACTGGCCGTAAATCCGGCTGCGGTTCGCGAACAAGACTTTTTCTGGGGTGTGGTCCGAAACCGTCATGGCCCCTTGAGACTGCCGGCGATGGCGCCGACCAGCGGATCGTATTTCGACTTCAGCGCCGGCGGGTAGTCGACCCAGACCGTACGGATGATACCGTCTTTCCCAAACAGACGTCGCTCGTAGAATATCTTTCCATCCCTCAGGCCCGACAGCACGGCCCAGTCCTTTCCGGCCTTGCTGTAGGTGACCTTGTAGCCCGGCTTCTTGCTCGCCTTCTCCGCCGCGACAAAGCCTTTCGGCGTGTCGTCGTCGACGTTGAGGATGCCCGAGCAGATCAGGCTGGCGCCATCGGCGCTCAGCCATTGCTGTCCGTCGCCATTGTCGGGCTCCGGCTGGCGATCGGTGAAGACGTCGTCGGGAAAGGTGCAGACAGTGCCGAAGCGATCGTTCACATAGGTGAATGGCGCGGCGACCGCACTGGTTGCTGCCATTGTCGCAATGACCAGGAATGAAGAGTGCAGCCGCATGCTCGCCTCGAAGTCATGATCCCGAAGCGATATTGCATGAATTTCACGGAAAGATCAGCCGCCAGTGACGCTCATGTGGCGTGACACCGATGGGCGGCTGGTGCGGCGGTCGATGATGAAGTCATGGCCCTTGGGCTTGCGGCCGATGGCTTCGTCTATAGCTTCGGCGACCAGCTCGTTGCCTTCCGAGGCGCGCAAGGGCGCGCGCAGATCGGCGGCATCTTCCTGGCCGAGACACATATAGAGGGTGCCGGTGCAGGTCAGCCGGACGCGGTTGCAGCTCTCACAGAAATTATGCGTCATCGGCGTGATGAAGCCGAGCCGTCCGCCGGTCTCGGCGACCTGGACGTAGCGCGCCGGGCCGCCGGTCTTGAAGGGAATGTCGGTCAGCGTGAACTGGCGTTCGAGCGACGCGCGCAGCAGCGACAGCGGCAAATACTGGTCGGTGCGGTCGGCATCGATCTCGCCCATTGGCATGGTTTCGATGACCGTCAGGTCCATGCCGCGGCCATGCGCCCAGCGCATCATCTCGGGCAGCTCGGCGTCGTTGAAATCCTTCAACGCCACTGCGTTGAGCTTGACCTTGAGCCCGGCCGCCTGCGCGGCATCGATGCCTTGCATGACCTTGTCGAGATGGCCCCAGCGGGTGATCTTGTGGAATTTGTCGGCATCGAGCGTATCGAGCGAGACGTTGATGCGCCTGACGCCGCAATCGGCGAGTTCGGCGGCAAAGCGCGACAGCTGCGAGCCGTTGGTGGTCAGCGTCAGTTCTTCCAGCGCGCCGCTTTCGAGATGCCGCGACAGCTGGCGCACCAGATGCATGATGTTCTTGCGCACCAGCGGCTCACCGCCGGTCAGCCGCAATCGCCTGACGCCCTTTTCGATGAAAACCGTGCACAGCCGGTCGAGCTCTTCCAGCGACAGCAGGTCCTTCTTAGGCAGGAAGGCCATGTCCTCGGCCATGCAATAGGTGCAGCGGAAATCGCAGCGGTCGGTAACCGACACGCGGAGATAGCTGATCGTGCGGCCGAAAGGATCAATCATGTCCATGCTTCAAGCGCTTCCCGTGGCCGTGAACGGCTTCGTTATATACCGCTATGTGATACGATCCGGCCTGCTGTTCAAGATAGCGCCTCTCGATCTTTGGTAACATCTCTCAGCCGACATCGCATGTCGGTCGGTCTCATCAGACCTTTTCCCGTTTGGCGAAGCGGCGTAGGGAAGGGCGGATGACACGGGATCGAACAGCATGACCGCACCGAAAGAACTCAGGGTTTCCAAGGACCGCAAACTTCTGTCCGTCACCTTTCCCGACCACCATCCGTTCGAACTGCCGGCGGAACTGCTGCGCGTCGCCTCGCCATCGGCCGAAGTGCAGGGCCATTCGCCGGATCAGCGGGTGACGGTCCCCGGCAAGCGCAATGTGGCGATCCTGAAGATCGAGCCGGTCGGCAACTACGCCGTGCGCATCACCTTCGACGATTTCCACGACACCGGCATCTTCACCTGGAATTACCTGCATACGCTCGGCCACGAGAAGGATGCGCGCTGGGAAGCCTATCTCGCGGAGCTTGCGGAAAAGGGCCTTAGCCGGGACCGCTAGGGCATCGCTGTCGTGAAGATGTCATCGATCTGGGGTAGCGCCGGCAAAGGTTTGGAGGCGAAAACATGTCCGTCATCACCACGGTCGAGCAGCTCGAGGCACTCTATGGCGTTCCAGGCGAGGCCTCGCTGGTCAAGGAACTCGACCACATCATTCCCGAATATGCCGCCTTCATCGAAGCCTCGCCCTTTGTCGCGCTGGCGACCAGCGGGCCGGAGGGGCTTGATTGCTCGCCGCGCGGCGATCTCGCCGGCTTCGTGCGCATCCATGATCCGAAAACGCTGATGATGCCGGACCGACGCGGCAACAACCGCGCCGATTCGCTGAAAAACATCATTCGCGACCCACGCGTCGGCCTGCTGTTCCTGGTGCCGGGCTCCGGCACGACGCTGCGCGTCAATGGCCGCGCCCACATCACAACGGATACAGCGCTGTGCGCGTCATTCACGGTGGACGGCAAGGCGGCGCGATCGGTGACCGTCGTCGACATCGATGCGGTCTATTTCCAATGCGCCCGGGCCATCGTCCGCTCCGAGCTCTGGAACCCGGCAAGGCATGTCGAGCCGAAGTCGCTGCCGACGCCCGGACAGATCCTGGAAATCACCAGCCGCAAGAACATCGACGGCGAAACCTACGAC
>NZ_RZRA01000442.1:0-4559 GCF_003998945.1 Mesorhizobium sp. M7A.F.Ca.CA.003.01.2.1
GCGTTTCGCCGGCCGGTGCGCCGACGGAATCGGCGCGCGGCGACACGGCGCCGACGCGCGTCGGGTTGGCGCCCCAGGGGATATCCCGCTCCGGCCAGTGGATCTGATAGAGGTCGATGTAGTCGGTGCCGAGCTTGGTCAGCGACTTGTCGATGGCGTCAAAGATATCGGCGCGCACCAGTTGCGACGGCCTGTCGCCGCGAAACCAGCTGTTGGCCGTGCGGCCGACGACCTTCGAGGCCAAGATCACCTTGTCGCGGTTGCCCTTGGCCTTCATCCAGCTGCCGATGATCTTTTCGGTCCGCCCCTGCGTCTCCGCCTTGGGCGGGATCGGATAGAGCTCGGCGGTGTCGATGAAATTGACGCCGCGCGAGAAAGCCAGGTCCATCTGGGCGTGGCCTTCGGCCTCGGTGTTCTGCTGGCCCCAGGTCATGGAGCCCAGGCAGATCTGGGTAACAAGAAGATCGGTCCGACCGAGACGGCGTTTGTGCATGGATTCGGCTCCGGAGGAAGGCTGGCGCGACTGCGCGGAGGAGCCGCATCTATAGGCAAAGCAGAGCCGCTCTCCAAGCCTCGCCAGGCCGACTTTTGCGTGAACCAGCCGGGTTAGCGGCGAGCACCGGCCAGTGCACGACGCTTGGCCTCGTCGATCAGCATGTTGGCCACTTGCATGCGGATCATGGCGCGCTGGCGCAAATGTGGGGCGACGCGGTCGGGATGGTTGGCAAAGGCAAAGCTGCGGCGCATACGGCCGAAATCGGCGACCTGCTTGGGCTGATTGAGGCCGAGTTCGACGGCGATGGCTTCGGGATCGATCGGCGGCAGTTTTTCCTCGGGCTTTGGCTCTTCGGCGGCGAGAACCAGCTTGGCATGATCGAGCAAAGCGGCGAATTCGGTCGCCAGATCCGCGCCCGCCTCGCGATATTCGGCAGCGGAAACCTTGATGCGGCCGGAATGGAGTTCATCGGCCACCGAAAGATAGTCGAACGGGATGGATGGACGAGCGCCGGCCTCTTCGCCCTCGCCATTCTTGTCGGGGGCGATGAAGAGGTCGTCGAGCAACGAAGCGAAATCCCGCTTGGCGCCAGTAGCGATGTCAGCCTCCCCCTCGCCCGACCATTCGGGTATCGAAGCATAGAACCGGCTCGTTAAAAATGCATGGCACCGATCTCAATGAATTTAGCCGTCGCCTCGTGGCAGCCATGCAGCCAGCATTCGAGGCTACGATGCGCGTCAGCAAAAGTTTCACCCGGTTGCGGAAAATGGCGAAAAAAATCGCCAAGACATGGCAGGTATGCAAATGCTGCACTGCACAATTGTCACGATTCACCTATATTGGCAGCCGTGGAGGACCAATTTGGGGCTTGAATCATGGGTTTCTTCACTGAAATGTTCGCCCGGCCTCGGCCACAGGAACATCTGAGATACCGCTCGGCGCTCGCGCTGCTTCATTCGATGAGCAATGCCGACCGCGCCGACATAGGGATCAAGCCGGCCGACTTCCCCCGCATCGCCCGCGAAATGTCCATTCGCTAGCTGCATCCGGTGTTCAGGATGTCCCGGATCGGTCCGGGACACCTCCAAAAAATTCAATTCCTTAGCGCGATCCCAGGAACGTCGCCTTGCCCAACGGTACGCCATTGTGGCGAAGGATGTCGTAAGCCGTGGTGAGATGGAAATAGAAGTTGGGCATGGCCACATGCAGCAGATACTGCAGGCCGGGCATCGAGCTTTCGCGTCCACCAAGCTTCAGCTCGATGATCTTGTCATCGGAGCCGTCGAATTCGGCAGCCGAAAATGTCGCGAGAAGGTCGAGCGTCTTCGTGATGCGAGCCTGGACATCGGCAAAACTCGCCTCATTGTCCTCGTATTTCGGCACTTCGCGGCCGGCGAGCCGTGACGGCGCGCCCTTGGCATGATCGGTGGCGATCTGCACCTGCCTGGTCAAGGCGAACATGTCCGGCGCCAGCCGCGCCGTCAGAAAAACCTGCGGGTCTATCTTGCGGTCCAGCGCATTCTGTTCGGCGGTCGCAAGCACATTGGAAAGCGCTTTCAGCCTGGCCGAAAACACCGGCACGGATGCCTCATACATCGATATCGTCACGTCAAATCTCCTGCCCGGCCCAGCGCCGGCGGACGCGACGTAGCGCCTTCGTGCAGGATTTTTCAAGGCCGCCGACGCCGCGTCACCACGTTGCCGCAATCGCCGTCGTAGAATCCTCTTATCGAGCGGAGGTTCCCGATGAGATGCGCCCTTTTCGCAGCGACTGCCTTTCTCTCCCTTGCCCCGATCGGTCAAACGACCTTGGCAGCCGAAGATGCCCGCGAAACGCCCTATGTCGACGACCGGTCGAGCGCCGATGCTGTTGTGCGTTCGCTCTACAGCGCCATCAGCCGGCACGAATTCGCTCGCGCCTGGGGGTATTTCGGCGATACAAAACCGGCAAAGGATTTCGACAGTTTCGTCAAGGGCTATGACGGCACCGACAAGGTCGAGGTCTTGACCGGGGCGGTTTCCGACGAAGGGGCGGCCGGCAGCATTTTCTACAACGTGCCCATCGCCATCCGCGCCACCGACAAGAGCGGCGGCGAAAAGGTTTTTGCGGGCTGCTACACGCTGCGCCAGGTGAATGCCCAGATCCAGGCGGAGCCACCCTTCGATCCGATCCACATCGAGAAGGGGGCACTGAAACCCTCCGCCGCCGATTTCGAGGAGGCGCTGCCGCCAAGCTGCGGCGATGGGCCGCCGCCACCGAAGAAGGACACTGCGCTGGAGCAGGCAAAGAAGGCGTTTCTGGCAACCTATGGCGGCCAGTGCGACAAACAGTTCCTGGCCGACGAGCCGACGGTCTTTTCAATCAAATACAAGGACAAGGATGCGCAGCCCGGCGACCCCGACAAGGAGACGCGGCTGTTCCATTTTTCCTGCTCGGCCGCCGCCTACAATGAAAGCTCGGTCTATTATATGACCGACGAGACATCGGCCGTGCAGCAATTGCAATTCGCCGAACCCAAGATGGACATCCGCTACGAGAACAATGACAGCAACGGCAAATTGCTGGGCATGAGCATCGTCGGTTTCCAGACGTCCGGCTGGGCGGTCAATTCCGACTATGACGAGGCCACCCAGACGATCACCACGTTCAACAAGTGGCGCGGGGTCGGCGATGCTTCCGACGCCGGCACGTATCTGTTCCGCAACGGCAATTTCTCGCTGGTCCAGTACGACGTCGATGCATCATATGACGGCGAGCAAAATCCCGAGACTGTCGTCGACTACAACACTGCGCCTTGAGCGTCACACGGGCTTGCAGGCAGCCTGTCAGGGCGACTTCGACAGCATCCAGTTGAGCGTGCCGCGCCAGTCGGTCATGCGGATCGGGGTGCCATGGGTGCCGGTCTCGAAACGAACGAAACGGGTCGGGTAAGTCTTCGATTTGGCCAGGATCGAGCGAAAGAATGCCTCCTGATTTGCCACTGGGAAGACCACGTCGTGACTGCCCTGGCCGAAAAAGACCGGCACACGGCGCTTGAATGCTGGGCTGGTGAAAAAGCTCTCATCCCATAGCGAGCCGAGCAGCAGCAGGCCGTTGATGCGGCCGCCCATGTCCTTGCGCGCGGCAAGCTTCCAGCACAGCGCACCACCCATCGATCCGCAGGCAACGAAGATCTTCGCGCCTGGCGACCGGTCGGCATAGTGACCGATCAGCGCTGCCACCTGCGCTGCTCCCTTGTCGCCGAAATCGGTAAAATCCGGGCTAAGGTAGAGGCCGCCATTGCTGGCCATCAGGTTCTTGAGCCGGTTGAAATTGCCGCCGAAGGTGAAGTCGTCGACGCCTTGCTTGCGGCTGCCGCCCTGCCCGTGCAGGTAAAGCACGATGATGCCGGCGCCCTCGGTCTTGCCGACGGCGAAATGCCTGATATCGCCGGCGTCGGTTTTCAGCAACAGATCCTGCTGCACCTTGCGCACGCTGGCGTCGGTATATTGGGCGTTCACCCGCCGCTCGGGCACCTGGTCACGCTGGTTGATGTCGCGCATCTCGCGGTAGTCGATGACCGTGTAGGCACCGTTGCTGTCGGACGACAGCGTGGGCGGATAGGCGAAGAGATCGTCCTTGAAGGGTTTTAGGGACAGCGTCTGACTTTGCGCGGCCGACGACAGCAACGCGGTCGTGACTGCAAAGGCACAGAAAATTTGGCGGCGAAAAGACATACCCAACGCATGCGTAATTCGGCTTGGGTTTGTCAATCCTGCAGCACACCGCCGGCGCCTTCCAGCGCCTCGCGCGTGTCGACATCGACAGACGCCGCCGCGCCGATCTCGACATCGATGACATCGAGCCCTTCGGTCTCGACCAGATGGCGTGCACCGGTGTCGCCCTCCAGATGGGCGATCGCCGGAAACAGCGAACGCGGCAACAGCACCGGATTGCCGCGCTTGCCGTCATGCGAAGCGCGGACCACCGCATTGCCGCCGCCCTTGCGGAACGCATCGATCAAGCTGTCGAGATCGTCGGACGTGATATCGGGCATGTCGCCGAGCGCGATCATCACACCGG
>NZ_RZRA01000443.1:0-4547 GCF_003998945.1 Mesorhizobium sp. M7A.F.Ca.CA.003.01.2.1
CACCCATCTGGTCCATGCCGGCAACCGCGCCAACGAATTCGAGATGCGGCTGGCCGGCGCCACTTATGAAGAGGTCGCCCGGGCTGGTGGCGGCATAGTCTCCTCGGTCAAGTCGCTGCGCGCCGCCAGCGAGAGCGAACTGGTCACCCAATCACTGCCACGCCTCGATGCGCTGATTGCCGAGGGCGTAACCACCGTGGAGGTAAAATCAGGCTACGGCCTGGACCTCGAAAACGAGAAGAAGTCGCTGCGTGCCGCACGGCGGCTGGGCAACCAGCGGCCGGTGACGATCCGCACGACCTTCCTCGGCGCCCACGCGCTGCCGCCGGAAGCCAAGGGTGACAAGGACGCCTTTATCGATCTGGTCGCCAAGGAAATTCTCCCGGCGGTTGCCGCCGAGGGGCTGGCCGATGCCGTCGACGGTTTCTGCGAGGGCATCGCCTTTTCGCCGGAACAGATGGCGCGCGTCTTCGATGCTGCAAAGGCGGCCGGCCTGCCGGTCAAGCTTCATGCCGACCAACTGTCCAATTTGCATGGCGCCGAACTCGCCGCCCGTTACGGTGCGCTGTCGGCCGACCATCTCGAATACACCGATGAGGCAGGTGCAGCGGCGATGGCCAAGGCCGGAACCGTGGCGACGATCCTGCCCGGCGCCTACTATTTCATTCGCGAAACCAAGAAGCCGCCGATCGGCTTGTTTCGCCAGCACGGCGTCAGGATGGCTGTCGCCACCGACAACAATCCCGGCACTTCGCCGCTGACCTCACTGCTTCTGACCATGAACATGGCCGCGACCCTGTTCGGCCTGACCGTCGATGAATGCATTGCCGGCGTCACCCGGGAGGCGGCCCGCGCGCTTGGTTTGCTGGGAGAAACCGGCACGCTGGAAGCCGGAAAATCCGCCGACCTGGCGATCTGGAACATCGAGCGCCCCGCCGAACTCGTCTACCGCATGGGCTTCAACCCGCTGCATGCCCGCATCTGGAGAGGACAATGACCGAACTGACCCTGAAACCCGGCAATGCGACGCTGGCCGACTGGCGCGCCATCTATCGTGGCGCCGTGCCCAAGCTGGACGATGCCTGCCGGCCGAAAATCAAGGCGAGCGCCGAGGCCGTCGCTAGGATAGTCGCCAAGGGCGAGCCGGTCTATGGCATCAACACCGGCTTCGGCAAACTGGCCAGCGTCCGCATCCCGGCCGAGGATCTCGAGACCTTGCAGCGCAACATCGTCCTGTCGCACGCCGCCGGCGTCGGCGAGCCGATGCCGGTTGCCGTTTGCCGGCTGATGATGGCGCTGAAGCTCGCCAGCCTGGCGCAGGGCGCGTCGGGTGTGCGGCCGCAAACCATCGAGTTGCTGGAAGCGATGCTGGCCAACGACGTCATCCCGGTGGTGCCGGCGCAAGGTTCGGTCGGCGCCTCCGGCGACCTTGCCCCGCTATCGCACATGACGGCGGTGATGATCGGCGTCGGCGAATGTTTTACCCCACATGGCCGTTTCCCGGCCAAGGTCGCCTTCGTCTCGCATGGCCTGGAACCGGTGACACTGGGCGCCAAGGAGGGCCTGGCGCTGCTCAACGGCACCCAGTTTTCGACCGCCTATGCGCTGGCCGCCTTGTTCGAGGCCGAAGTGCTCTACCAATCGGCGCTGGTCGCCGGTGCCCTGTCGACCGACGCGGCAAAAGGCTCCGACGCACCCTTTGATCCGCGCATCCATGTGCTGAGAAAGCATCCCGGGCAGGTCGAGACGGCCGACGCCCTGCGCAATCTGATGGCCGGCAGCGCCATCCGTGAATCGCACCGGGTTGGCGACGAACGCGTGCAGGATCCCTATTGCCTGCGCTGCCAGCCGCAGGTGATGGGCGCGGCACTCACCGTGCTGCGCCAGGCGGCCGACACGCTGGGCACCGAAGCCAACGGCGTCACCGACAATCCGCTGATCTTCGCCGAGGATGACACCGCGCTTTCCGGCGGCAATTTCCACGCCGAGCCGGTGGCCTTCGCCGCCGACATGATCGCGCTCGCCGTCTGCGAGATCGGCTCGCTGTCGGAGCGCCGCATCGCCATGCTTGTCGATCCGGCACTTTCCGGCATGCCGGCCTTCCTGACGCCCAAGCCCGGCCTGAACTCCGGCTTCATGATCCCGCAGGTGACGGCGGCGGCGCTCGTTTCCGAAAACAAGCAGAAAGCCTATCCGGCATCAGTCGATTCGATCCCCACCTCGGCCAATCAGGAGGACCATGTTTCGATGGCCGCGCACGGCGCGCGCCGGCTGATCGGCATGGTCGAGAACGCCACCGCGGTGATCGGCATCGAACTGCTGGCCGCGGCCCAAGGCTGCGATTTCCACGCGCCGCTGGCCTCGAGCGACGCCCTGGAGGCGGTGCGCAGGCTGGTGCGGGCCGAAGTGCCGCATCTCGACAATGACCGCCATTTCCACCCCGATATGGAAAAAGCCATCGCCATGGTGCGCAGCGGTGCGGCCATCGAGGCCGCCGGCGGTGTGGCTCTGCCGTCGATTTCCGGAGCGGTGTGATGGCAAGCGCGCCCTGGCTGACGGTCACGCCCGGCACAGCCCCGTTGCTGGTGTCGATACCACACGCCGGCATCGACCTCGCCGGCCTTGAGAATCGGCTGGTCTCGCCCTGGCTCGGCCGCCGCGACTGCGATTGGTGGATCGATAATCTCTATGACTTTGCCGCCGGCCTCGGGGCGACGGTGGTGCACACCGCGATCTCGCGCACCGTCATCGACGTCAACCGCGATCCCTCCGGCGCCTCGCTTTACCCCGGCCAGGCGACGACGGGCCTTTGCCCGACCGAGACCTTCGATGGCGATCCGCTCTATCGCGAGGGCGAAGAACCGGGGCCGTCGGAGATCGACGAGCGTCGCGAGGAATTCTTCGTGCCGTACCATGCCGCCTTGCAGGCCGAGATCGGCCGGTTGCGCGGGCTACACGAAAAGATCGTGCTCTATGACTGCCACTCGATCCGTTCAGTGCTGCCGCGCCTGTTCGAAGGCACGCTGCCGGTTTTCAATCTCGGCACCAATGACGGCAGGAGCGCCGATCCGACGCTGCAGGCGATGGTCGGCCAGATCATGGCCGAAACCGGTGAAACCTTTGTCATCAACGGCCGCTTCAAGGGCGGCTGGATCACACGCCATTTCGGCCAGCCGCAACAAGGCGTGCACGCACTGCAGATGGAACTCTCCAACCGCATCTATATGCGCGAGCCCGATGGCAAGGGCACGCCGGACAATTGGCCGGTGCCCTATGACGCCGAGTTCGCAGCACCGATCCGCGCCACCCTGCGGAAAATCCTCGAGACCGCGACATCCTGGGCGCGTGTCTGACATCAGGTCCTTTATGGAGTGACGCCATGAACAATCCTCGCCACAACATCCGCGAAGTCCGCAGCCCGCGCGGCACCGAAATCAGCGCGCGCTCCTGGCTGACGGAAGCGCCGCTGCGCATGCTGATGAACAATCTCGACCCGGATGTTGCTGAAAATCCCAACGAACTGGTCGTCTATGGCGGCATCGGCCGGGCGGCGCGCACCTGGAACGATTTCGACCGCATCGTCGCCTCCTTGAGGACGCTGGCCGATGACGAGACTTTGCTGGTCCAGTCGGGCAAGCCGGTCGGCGTCTTCCGCACCCATCCGGACGCCCCGCGTGTGCTGATCGCCAACTCCAATTTGGTGCCGCACTGGGCGAATTGGGAAAAGTTCAACGAGCTCGATAAGAAGGGCCTCATGATGTACGGCCAGATGACGGCCGGCTCGTGGATCTACATCGGCACGCAAGGCATCGTGCAGGGCACCTACGAGACCTTCGTCGAGGCCGGTCGCCAGCACTACGGCGGCAATCTCAAGGGAAAATGGATCCTGACCGGCGGTCTCGGCGGCATGGGTGGCGCCCAGCCGCTCGCCGCCGTCATGGCCGGCGCCTGCTGTCTCGCCATCGAATGTAACCCGGACTCGATCGATTTTCGCCTGCGCACCCGCTACGTCGACGAGCGCGCCGAGACGCTCGACGAGGCGCTGGAAAAGATCGAACGCTGGACCAAGGCCGGCGAGGCGAAGTCGGTCGGCCTGCTTGGCAATACGGCCGAGATCGTCCCGGAGATGTTCAGGCGTGGCATTCGCCCCGATATGGTCACCGACCAGACCTCGGCGCATGATCCCATCAACGGCTATCTGCCGAAGGGCTGGACGATGGCCGAGTGGCGCGAGAAGCGCGTCAGCGACCCCAAGGCGGTCGAGAAGGCGGCCCGCGCTTCCATGCGCGAACATGTCGAGGCGATGGTGGCGTTCTGGAACGCCGGCGTGCCAACGCTCGACTATGGCAACAACATCCGCCAGGTGGCCAAGGAGGAGGGGTTCGAGAACGCCTTTGCCTTCCCCGGCTTCGTGCCGGCCTATATCCGTCCGCTGTTCTGCCGCGGCATCGGCCCCTTCCGCTGGGCAGCTCTGTCGGGCGATCCGGAAGACATCTACAAGACCGACGCCAAGGTGCGCGAACTGACGCCCGGCAACACCCATCTGC
>NZ_RZRA01000444.1:0-4540 GCF_003998945.1 Mesorhizobium sp. M7A.F.Ca.CA.003.01.2.1
GCTCGAACACCTTGATCGAAGCGCCGGCGATCGCCGGCATCAGCGTGTTGGAAAAGAGATACGGCCGTGAGCGCTGGCGCAACCAGTCGACCACCTGGCTTTTGCCCGAGGTGTAACCACCGGAGGCCCCACCAAGTGCCTTGCCGAGCGTCCCGGTGATGATGTCGACCCTGCCCTCGACGCCGCAATGCTCGGCCGAGCCGCGGCCGTTCTGACCGACGAAGCCGACGGCATGGCTGTCGTCGACCATCACCATGGCGTCATACTTCTCGGCGAGGTCGCAGACACCCCTGAGATTGGCGATGATGCCATCCATCGAAAACACGCCGTCGGTGGCGATCAACCGGAAGCGGCAGTCCCGGGCTTCCTTCAGGCGCGCCTCGAGATCGGCCATGTCGTTGTTGGCGTAGCGGAAACGTTTGGCCTTCGACAGCCGCACACCATCGATGATCGAGGCATGATTCAAGGCATCCGAAATAATGGCGTCTTCCTCGCCCAGCAGCGTCTCGAACAGGCCGCCATTGGCATCGAAGCAGGAGCCGTAAAGGATGGTGTCTTCCATGCCGAGGAAGGAGGAAATCGTGGCTTCGAGTTGCTTGTGCTCTTCCTGCGTGCCGCAGATGAAGCGCACCGATGCCATGCCGTAGCCATAGCGGTCGAGCGCCTGCTTGGCAGCATTGCGCAAATCGGCGCTATCGGCGAGGCCGAGATAGTTGTTGGCACAGAAATTCAACACCTTGTCGCCGCCGACCTCGATCTCGGCCGACTGCGTCGAAGTGATCACCCGCTCCGACTTGTAGAGGCCTGCCGATTTGAGCCCCGCGAGCTCGCTGTCGATGTGGGAGAGGAATGCTGCGGTCATGACCTAGCCTCGTTTGATGTGGGCCGACTGTCGTCTCGTCCGCGCGAAAAATCCATCGCAAAAACGACCGGATCGGTGGCAAGCAGCACGATGCGGCCCCGATGTCGATCATCACGCGGCCGAGGAACGACGCCACGACAAAGGTTCTGGCCGATGACCGCTCAAATGCCGGTACGGTGCTAAACGAGCCGATAACCATTCCGCGATCTTTCCACGGCCGCCCCTTGCCGGACAGCCGTCGATTTCCGGTCCTGTTAACGTTTGCAGTTCAATGGTGCTCATACAAGAATCCCTAGGCAAGAATCCTTAGGCGAGAGGGCCGCCCCCGAAAATGTCGCAGCAGCCGGTGCAAACCGTTTCAGGCAAGCTCATACTGCTGATCAAGGCTGGCTATTGGCTGGCCCTGCTGATCATTGCGGCCATGGTGATCGCCTCCTTCATCCTGCTGCAGCAGATGATGGCCACCCAACAGCACAATCACACCTTGCTCGACATCGTCAGCACACAAAAGACGCTGTCGCAGCGCATCGTCTTCCTTGCCAGTGCAACGGGTGCCGGTTCACGCGACAAGCAACCGGCGCTGGTCAGCGCGCTCAAGCAGGCAACGGCGGAGTTCGAGACCAACTACGACCTGCTGCTCGATCAGACAGGAGCCGATCCGCAATCGCCGGCCAAGCTCGACCCGAAGTCGATCGAAAGCGTCCTCTTCGCCAAGCCCTTCCACCTCGACTATTTCTCCGTCGGGCTGATCGCCAATGGCGACCGCCTGATCTCGGCCTATGAATCGCAATTCAACGGCAATGGCGGCTACAAGGGCGGCGGCGAACGCGTCAATCTCGACGCCTCAGTCGCCAATGCGACCTTGTCGGGTTATGCCGCGCTCGGCCAGCGCATCACTGCCGACGCCGACGACCGCTCCGAGAAGCTGCTCGCTCTCCATCGCACGCTGTTCTACGCCACAATCGGCGTCATCATACTGGTGGCGCTCTTCATCTTCAGGCCGATGTCGAACGCCATCCTGCGCAAGACGCATGAACTGATCGACGCGCGCAATTCCATGGCCTTCATCGCGGTTCATGACGGCCTCACCGGCCTGCACAACCGCACGTTCCTGACCGATCATTTCGACACGCTGATCAAGGGCACGCACCGGCGTCGCGAACGCCTTGCCGTCGTCCAGCTCGATCTCGATCGGTTCAAGCAGATCAACGATACGCTCGGCCACGCCGCCGGCGACTATGTGCTGGTCGTCACGGCACAGCGCATGCGCGATTCCTGCCGGGCGTCGGATCTGTGCGTGCGCCTGGGCGGCGACGAGTTCGTCATGATCCTCGGCGGCGCCGGCGGCACCGAAGACATCAACATGCTGGCGCGGCGCATCTTGGCGCACATCAACGAGCCGATCGTCTTCCAGGGCACGACCATTCTCCCAGGCGCCAGCGCCGGCATCGCGGTCTATCCGATCGACGCCGACAATGCTGGGGATTTGCTGGTCCATGCCGACCTGGCGCTTTATTCCGCCAAGAAGCTTGGCGGTGGCAACTTCTCCTTCTTCTCCGAGGAACTGCGCCGCGAACTCGATTATCGCAAGCAGCTCGAGCACGACATCAAGGTCGCCATCGCGGAGCGGGCGTTCCAGGTCTATTTCCAGCCGCAGGTCTCGCTGACCAACGGCACGATCAGCGGCATAGAGGCGCTGGTGCGCTGGAACCATGCGGAGCGCGGCATGATCCCGCCCGGCGAATTCATCCCGGTCGCCGAGAAATGCGGCTTCATGCCCGAGATCGGCCGCATCGTCATCACCAAGGCGATCAACGAGGCGGCCGAATGGAATCGCGCCGGCATTGCCTTCGGACGGCTTGCCGTCAATGTTTCCGGCACCGAGCTGCGCGAGCACGATTTCGATGCGTTCTTGTTCGAGACGCTGGAAAAGGCTGGGCTGCCGCCGCAAAAACTGTCGCTGGAAATCGTCGAATCCGTCATCCTCGACGACGAAAAGACAGGCATCGCCGCCAAGCTGCGCCACATCAGGGCAGCCGGCGTCCATCTCGAACTCGATGATTTCGGCACCGGCTATGCTTCGCTCAGCCATGTCAACCCGAACGAGATCGACCGGCTGAAGATCGATCGCCGCTTCGTTCAGAACATCCATGAGAATGGCGACAACTCGAAGATCGTGCGCGCCATCACCGAGCTGGCGCGTGGCCTCGGCATCTCGATCGTCGCGGAGGGTGCCGAAACCGAGGCCGAGCTCGATTCGCTGATGGCGATCGGCTGTGACCAGGTGCAGGGCTACTCCATCGCCTTCCCGATGCCGCACGACAAGGCGCTGGAATGGCTGACCGCTCGCATGCCGAAGAAGGCCAAGCTGACGGTGCTGCAAGGAAGCCTGGCATAGGTACGGCCGGGCTGCCTTGACAACCGCGTGTGAAGATGGCCGCCTTGTCGTGATCGCAACAGGGATATCGGGGCTGATGACACCGTTTCGGTTTGCCCTTGCGGCACTGCTGATCTTTGCGGCCCCCGCCCAGGGCGCCGATCGCACCATCTATCTTACCTTCGACGATGGGCCGCTGAACGGCACAAGCAACATCCTCGACGTGCTGGAGGCCGAGCAGGTTCCTGCAACCCTATTCATGGTCGGCATGCACGCACAGGCGAGCGCTGCCAACAGAGCGCTCGTCCAGCGCGCCAAGCAGCTTCCTCTGGTGACGCTCGGCAACCACAGCTACAGCCATGCCTACAATCACTACCGGCATTTCTACGGCGACACCGAGGGTGTCGTCGCCGACATGGTACGGGCAAACGCGGTGCTCGGCTTGAAGCCCGTGGTGCATGCAAGGCTGCCGGGGCGCGACGTGTTCAGGCTGCCCTCCATGTCGAAGAACGACACTTCGCTTGGCCTCGCCCAGGAGGGGCATGAAGAGCCCGACTACGAATTTGTCGCGGCCTCAGGCTTCTATCTCTACGGCTGGGACCATGAATGGGTGCACAAGGACAACGGCGAGCCGGTGCAGAGCGTCGACCATCTGGTCAGCGAGATCGATCATCTGTTCGGCTATGGCCGCTTCGTCAAGCCCGGCAAGCTGATCCTGCTGATGCATGACGAGATGTTTCAGGACGGCTTCGACGGCAAGACGAAGCTGACCAATTTGATCGCCGCGCTGAAGCTGCGCCGTTACGCCTTTGGGGCAATCCAGGGCTACGACGACTGAACCGGTGAGGACGGCGAGTTCTTCAGCGGATGTGCATCGGTACCCGATGCTGTCGCATGGCCGGCAAGGCGTCAAAGCACCTCGATCGACTCCCCGCGCAGCTTGTGCCGACGCAATTTGATGTATGTGCGCAAATTAGGCGTCATCTGAAAGCCCACCAGCTTCGTCTCCTGGAGGGGAGCAGCCCACGCCATCGTCTCGTAGCGGGCGCCGTAACCTTCGATGGTGGCGGCAAGATTTTCGCGGCCCAGATTCCTGGCCAGAGTGGCGCAGGCAGCAACCCTCGAACGAATCGACTGGCCGTATTTGGGCGCAAACGCCAGTCCGCCGTCCGCCAGGTCATCGACCTCATGGGCAAGCGCCAGGAACAGAATGTCCTCGTCGCCGGTCGGCACACCTTTGTCCACAATGCGCTCGGGATCTCCCGTGTCGAATTTCAGTCCGACCACGCGAGCGACAAGAC
>NZ_RZRA01000445.1:0-4539 GCF_003998945.1 Mesorhizobium sp. M7A.F.Ca.CA.003.01.2.1
GCGCGCACGCTTGAAGAAGGCGGCAGCCGCAAGCGCAGCGACCTGCCGCGCCTGCTGACGCTGGCCGACGAACTGGAGCGCGCGCAGAAACTGCTGCCGATCGTCTTTGGCCACAATGATCTGTTGCCGGCCAACATTCTCGACGACGGCAACAGGCTGTGGCTGATCGACTTCGAATATGCCGGCTTCAACACGGCGATGTTCGACCTCGCAGGCGCCGCCTCCAACGCCGGCATGAGCGACGAGGAATCCTTCGCCTTCCTGACCGCCTATTTCATGAAGGAACCGGACGAAGCGATCCGCCGTTCGCACGCGGCCATGCAATGCGCCTCGCTGCTGCGCGAGGCGATGTGGAGCATGGTGTCCGAGCTCTATCTCGACGCGCCCGGTATCGACTACGTCGCCTACACCGAGGAAAACCTCGCCCGGCTCGACACGGCGCTGGAAAACTACAGAACGAAGTACGGGATGCAGAAATCATGACATTGCCGACCCAGGCCGCCATCGTCGTCATCGGCGGTGGCATCATCGGCTGTTCGACGGCTTATCATCTGGCGCGCGACCACAAGGCCGATGTCGTTCTGCTCGAACAAGGCAAGCTGACCTCGGGCTCGACCTGGCATGCCGCCGGCCTTGTCGGCCAGTTGCGCTCGTCGGCTTCGATCACCCGCGTGCTGAAATACTCCGTCGACCTCTACAAGGGCCTCGAGGCCGAGACCGGCCTTGCCACCGGCTGGAAGATGACCGGCTGCCTCAGGCTCGCCACCAATGCCGACCGCTGGACCGAGTACAAAAGGCTGGCGACGACGGCGAAAAGCTTCGGCATGGACATGCAATTGCTATCACCGGCGGAAGTCAAGGCAATGTGGCCGCTCATGGAAACCGGCGATCTTGTCGGCGCCTCCTGGCTGCCGACCGATGGCCAGGCGAGCCCCTCCGACATCACGCAGTCGCTGGCCAAGGGCGCGCGCATGCATGGCGCCAAACTGTTCGAGGATGTCCGCGTCATCGGCTTCGAAATGAAGGACGGCCGCATCACGGCGGTGAAGACCAACAAGGGCGACATTGCTTGTGACAAGGTGGTCAACTGCGCCGGCCAGTGGGCGCGGCAGGTCGGCGCCATGGCCGGCATCAACGTGCCGCTGCAGCCGGTGAAGCACCAGTACATCATCACCGAGAAGATCGACGGACTGGCGACCGACGCGCCGACCATCCGCGATCCGGACCGGCGCACCTATTTCAAGGAAGAGGTCGGCGGGCTGGTGATGGGCGGCTATGAGCCGAACCCGCAGGCCTGGGCTACTGGTCTCCCCGGCGGTGACGTCCCCAATGATTGGGAATTCAGGCTGTTCGACGATGATTACGACCATTTCGAGCAGCATATGAGCCAAGCGATCGCGCGCGTGCCGGCACTGGAAACCGTCGGCGTCAAGCAGATGATCAACGGGCCGGAGAGTTTTACGCCGGACGGCAATTTCATTCTCGGCACAGCGCCCGAATGCGCCAACATGTTTGTCGGCGCCGGCTTCAACGCCTTCGGCATCGCCTCGGGCGGCGGCGCTGGCTGGGTGCTGGCGCAGTGGGTGGTCGATGGCGAAGCACCGCTCGACCTGTGGGTGGTCGACATCAGGCGCTTTGCTAATTTGCACCGTGACCGTCAGTGGGTCTGCGACCGCACGCTGGAGGCCTATGGCAAACACTATACGATCGGCTTTCCGCATGAGGAGTATGCCAGCGGGAGGCCGCGCATCGTCTCGCCGCTCTACGACAGGCTGAAACAGCAAAATGCCGTGTTCGGCTCGAAGCTCGGCTGGGAACGGCCTAACTGGTTCGCGCCCGAAGGCGTCGAGCCGCAGGACATCTATTCGATGGGCCGGCAGAACTGGTTTGTGGCGGTCGGCGACGAACACCGGCATGTGCGCGAAAAAGTCGGCATCTTCGATCAATCCTCCTTCGCCAAATACGAGCTGAGCGGGCCCGATGCGCTGAAGGCGCTGGACTGGGTCTGCGCCAACGACGTCAGCAAGCCGGTCGGCCGGCTGACCTACACGCAGCTTCTCAACACACGCGGCGGCATCGAGGCCGATCTGACGGTGGCGCGGCTGGCCGAAGAGAAGTTCTACATCGTCACCGGCACAGGCTTCCGCACGCATGATTCCTCGTGGATCGGCGATCATATCGGCGAAGGGCTCGATGCCAGGCTTGTCGATGTCACCGAGGATTTCGGCACGCTGTCGCTGATGGGTCCTCGGGCGCGCGACGTGCTTTCGGCCGTGACCGAAGCCGACGTCTCAAACGTGAGCTTCCCGTTCGGCCATGTGCGTGAGATTGCCATCGCCGGCCACACAATTCGGGCGCTGCGCGTCACCTATGTCGGCGAACTGGGCTGGGAACTGCACGTGCCCATCGCGGCCACCGGCGAAGTCTTCGACGCGCTGATGGCGGCAGGCAAAAAGCACGACATCCGCCCGATCGGCTATCGGGCACTGGAATCGCTGCGGCTGGAAAAGGGCTATCGTGCCTGGGGCTCCGACATCACGCCCAACGACACGCCGCAGGAAGCCGGGCTCGGCTGGGCGGTCAAGCTGCGCAAGAACACGGATTTCATCGGACGGCGCGCGCTGGAGAAGACCGGCGGCACGGCAATGAAGAAACGCTTTGCCGGCTTCACGGTCGACGACCCCGAGATCGTGCTGCTCGGCCGCGAAACCATCCTGCGCAATGGCGAGCCTGTCGGTTATCTCACCAGCGGCGGTTATGGCTATACGCTGGGCAAGACCATCGGCTACGGCTACGTGCGCAACGCCGACGGGGTCAGCGACGATTTTCTCGCCTCGGGCGACTACGAACTGGTGGTTGCGATGGAGAGGACGCCGGCCAAGATCCACCTCGAGCCGATGTACGACCCGGCAGGCGCGAGGGTCAAAGCGTAGGTCAGGTCACGCGCAGTGCGAGGCCGCGGCTGGGCACGGTGTCGGCTTCGCCGGGCATCGAGACATAAGGGCGCGTTTCCTCGACGCGGGTGACGAGGCCCTGCGCCTCGAGCTCAGCGACGCGCGTGGCGAAGCCCTGATCCCACAGCGAGTTCTTGACCGTCAGCACGATGATGCCGCCCGGCCGGCAGATGCGGATCAGTTCGTCCAGCCCCTCGACGCCAACATGACCTGATGTGAAGACGCCGGCCGAGATCACTCCGGCATAGGCATCATCGGCAAAGGGCAGATGACCGCCCAGCGCCAGGCAATGGAGCGCGGAATAGACACCCTTGCGGGCTGCCTGATCCAGCATGCCTTGCGAAATATCGAGTGCCTCGACTTGCGGGTAACCAGCAATATCAAGCCATTCGCCGATGAGACCGGTGCCGGCCCCGGCATCGAGCAGCGGTGCTGAACCGCGCGGCAGATGGCGGGTCAGCAGCGCAAGGCAGATCGTCGGATGGCGATAGCCGGCGGCCGACATGTCGGCGTCGTAGGTCTGCGACCAACGATCATAAAGTGCGGCGACCTCTTCGGGCCGCTTTGCCGCGTAGGCCGCGCCAAGCGCACCCTGATGTTTGTTGTCCGCCACTTTGATCCAGTCCGCCAATTTTTGATCTCGCAGTGATGATAGCCAAAGCGCGAAAATTGTGGAACCGTTGCCGCGACAAATAACAGTGTGTGGGGGCGCAGGCATGATTACAGACTAGGCGCGCGCGGCACTGGACGCCATTCCCATGCTGGCCGGCTACAGCGGGCCGCTGGAACGGCTGGGCGGCCTCACCAACCTCGTCTTCAAGGCCGGCGACTTCTGCCTGCGCATTCCCGGCAAGGGCACCGAGGAATACATCAACCGGGCCAACGAAGCGGTGGCTGCACGCGAAGCTGCAAAAGCAGGGGTCAGTCCCGAGGTGCTGCATGTCGATGCCGGCACCGGGTTGATGGTGACACGCTACATCGCCGGCGCCGAAACCATGTCGGAGGAGAAATTCAAGGTTCGGCCGGGCAGTCCAGCCCGCGCCGGCGAGGCCTTTCGCAAGCTGCACAATTCAGGCGCGGTGTTTCCCTTCCGCTTCGAGCTGTTTGCGATGATCGACGACTATCTCAAGGTGCTGTCCACCAAGGAGATCGCCCTGCCCGCCGGCTATCATGACGTGGTGCGCGAGGCGGAAACCGTGCGCTCGGCACTTGCCGCCCATCCGCTGCCGATCGTTGCCTGCCACTGCGATCCGCTGTGCGAGAACTTCCTCGATACGGGCGAGCGGATGTGGATCGTCGACTGGGAATATTCGGGCATGAACGACCCGCTCTGGGACCTTGGCGACCTCTCCGTGGAAGGTAAATTCGATCTGGCGCAAGACGAAGAGATGATGCGCGCCTATTTCGGCGGCGAGGCGAGGCCGGCGGAGCGCGGCCGCATCGTCATCTACAAGGCGATGTGCGACCTGTTATGGACGCTGTGGGGGCTGATCCAGCTCGCCAACAACAACCCGGTCGATGATTTTCGCGCCTATGCCGACGGGCGGTTCGCGCGCTGCAAGGCGCTGATGGAGACGTCCGAGTT
>NZ_RZRA01000446.1:0-4512 GCF_003998945.1 Mesorhizobium sp. M7A.F.Ca.CA.003.01.2.1
CACGCCACACTGAAGAGGCGCAACCAGTCTGATCAGCGCCGCTCCAACGCAATCCTTCCCGGGGTTTTCGACGTCGCGCATATGCGGTGGGCGGACGGAAAGATGAGAGGGCCGACCATCGAGTCCATGACATTCCGCTGCGGGTTCTCGGCGCCGAGCGAGCTTCAGCCTAGTCGCGAAGATGTCCGCTCGTGAGAAGAGGCGATGAGCCGTGGCGATGACCGGCATGGGGCGCAAATCAGACCCTCCTCCCGGTCGAATCCAACAGCGGTTTTTGGCCTTCTTAGAATTACGGGAATTACGGTGACAGTGCACCTTTTACCCTGCCATGTGTCCGCCTACCCCCCCGCCAATCGCGGCAGCAGAAAAATCTCCGCCCCCTCCGGCAGCTTCTTCGACCACGTATCGCGATAGATCGTCCCGTCGATCGCAACGGCGATGCCCTTGTCGATCAAGGGCTCGAGGCCGGGATACTGTTCAGCCAGCTTCCTGAACAGCTCCCTTATGTCCTTGGCCTCGATCTCGACCTTGCTGTTGCCTCCGGCGGTCGCGGCGAGCGAGCCCCAGAGCGTTACTTCGACCATTCCCGTTCCGCCTCGATCGCGGCAAGGATGCGCGGCGGCGACATCGGGATGTGCGTCATGCGCACGCCCGCGGCATTCGACACCGCATTGGCGATCGCCGCCAGCGGCGGCACGATCGACGTCTCGCCGACGCCGCGCACCCCGTAAGGGTGGTTGGGGTTGGGGATTTCGAGGATCTGGGTGTCGATCATCGGCAGGTCCGAGCAGACCGGGATGCGGTAATCGAGGAAGCCGGCGTTCTGCAGCCGCCCGTCCTTGCCGTAGATATACTCCTCGTTGAGCGCCCAGCCGATGCCTTGCGCGGCACCACCCTGGTATTGGCCCTCGACATAGGTCGGGTGCACCGCCTTGCCGGCATCCTGCACGACCGTGTAGCGGATGACCCTGGCGGCGCCGGTATCGGGATCGACCTCGATATCGCAGATATGGGTGGCGAAGGAGACGCCGGCGCCATCGGCGACGAGCTCGCTGTGGCCGGCGATCGGCCCGCCGGTCTTGCCCGACTCGACCGCGATCTCCTTCAGCGACAGCTTGCCGAGATTGCCGTGCTTCTCGCCCTTGGCGATCGCGTGGCCCTTCTCCCAGACCACGTCGTCGACGGCAATGTCCCACATCTGCGCGGCGCGCTCGCGCAGGATCTTGATCGCATTGCGGGCGGCCGAGATCGTTGCCATGGAAGACGAGAAGGTGCCGCGGCTGCCGTCCGTCATGTCGTTGTAGCCGAGGCTGGACGTGTCGGCGACGATCGCCTTGACCTGGGAATAGTCGATGCCGAGTTCCTCCGCCGCCACCAGCGACAGCGACGCGCGCGAACCACCGACGTCGACCGTGCCGACGGCAAGCGAGACCGAGCCGTCCATGCCGATGTTGAGGTCGGTGCAGGTCTGGCCGCCGAAGTTGAACCAGAAGCCGCAAGCCATGCCGCGGCCCTGGTTCTTGCCCAGCGGCGCCTTCATGTGCGGATGGCTCTTCACCGCCTCGAGCGTCGGGCCGATGCCGATCGGGCCGTAGACCGGACCGTAGGAGGACCGTGTGCCTTCCTGCGCGGCGTTTTTGATCCGGAAGTCGACCGGGTCCATGCCGATCTTCTTGGCCAGCTCGTCGACGGCGCTTTCCACCGCGAAGGCTGCCATGGGTGCGGAAGGCGCGCGATAGGCCGCGGTCTTCGGCCGGTTGACCAGCACTTCGTAGCCGACCGTCTTGACGTTATCGAGCTTGTAGCAGGCGAACGCGGTCATGGCGCCGATCTCGGCCCAGGAGCCGGCATACGGGCCGCAGCTGTAGCGCAGCGTCGCTTCGGCGGCGGTGATGGTGCCGTCCTTGCGGGCGCCGATCTTGACGTCGATCGAGGTGGCGCTGGTCGGGCCCGAGGCGCGGAACACCTCGTCGCGGGTCATCACCAGCTTCACCGGCCGTCCTGCCTTGCGCGACAGCGCCAGCGCCACCGGCTCGGCCCAGACATGGGTCTTGCCGCCAAAACCGCCGCCGATCTCCGAGGAGGTGACGCGCAGTTTCGAGGCTTCCATGCCAAGCAGCTGGGCGCAGTGCTGGCGGTAGACGAAATGGCCCTGCGTGCACACCCAGAGGTCGGCGGTGCCGTCGGAGCTGAAATTCGCCACGCAGGCATGCGGCTCGATATAGCCCTGGTGCGTCTGCTCGGTCTTGAAGGAGCGCTCGACGATGAAGTCGGCGTGCCCGAAACCCTGATGGACATCGCCATGGCCAAACTGGCTGCGCTTGGTGACGTTGGAGGGTTTTACCGGCTTTTCCTCAAGGCCCTCGGTGAAGATGGCATCATTGATCAAGGGCGCCGTGTGCTTCGCCGCCTCGTCGACATCGGTGACGTGCGACAAAAGCTCGTACTCGATCTCGATGAGCTTCAGCGCCTGCCTGGCGGTGCGGGCGTCGATCGCGGCGACCGCGGCCACCGCGTGGCCGTCATAGAGCGCCTTCGTGCGCGCCATGCAATTGTCGAGGACGTCGTACATGGCGGCATCGCCATCGGTGAGGTCGGGCAGGTCGGCCGCGGTGATCACCGCCTTGACGCCGGCGAGCTTTTCCGCTTTCGACGTGTCGATCTTGACGATCCTGGCGTGGGCGTGCGGGCTTCTCAGAACGCGCCCGACCAGCTGGCCGGCCATGTTGAAGTCGGCGCCGTAGCGCGCGCGGCCCGTCACCTTGTCGATGCCGTCGGGACGGATCGGACGTGTGCCGACGGAGGCGAATTTACGTCCGGAAAAACGTGGATCGAAATTCATCTCAGGCTCCCTTCATCACGATGGCCGCATCCTGGACGGCGCGCACGATCTTGTCGTAACCGGTGCAGCGGCAGAGGTTCCCGGCAAGGCCGAAGCGGATTTCCTCCTCGGTCGGGTCGGGGTTCTTGGCCAGGAGGTCCTTGGCCGCGATCAGGAAGCCCGGAGTGCAGATGCCGCATTGCAATGCGGCGTGCTCGAGGAATTTCTGCTGCAGCGGGTGCAGCGTATCGCCATGCGCCATGCCCTCGATGGTCTCGACGCGACGGCCTTCAGCCTCGGCGCCGAGCACCAGGCATGAGCACACCAACCGGTCATCGAGGATGATCGAGCAGGCGCCGCAGTCGCCGGTGCCGCAGCCTTCCTTGGCGCCCGTCAGCCCCAGCCGATCGCGCAGGACGTCGAGCAGCGTCTCGTCGGGCTGGCACAGATACTCGACAGCATCGCCGTTGATTGTCGTTGAAACTGCAATTCCAGCCATCATTTGCCTCCTGCACGTGCATAGGCTGATGTGGCGGCCCGCTGGGCCAGCACACCCGCAACTTTTCGTCTGAATTCGATAGTGCCGCGCTTGTCGTCGATGGGACGACAGGCCCCCGCGCAGACCTTGGCGAGCCGCTCCAGCGTCGCCTCTTCCAGCCTGGAGCCGACGAGCACCTCCGCGGCCTCTTCGACCAGAAGCACCGTCGCCGCCACGGCGCCCAGCGCCACGCGGGCCGATTTGACGACACCGTGCTCGTCGAGCGTCAGGTTCACCCCGGCGCTGACCACCGCGATGTCCATCTCGGTGCGTGGAATGAAACGCAGATAGGCATCGCCAGACCGCGGCTCGCGCTTGTCGAGCAGGATCGCCTCGATGATCTCGCCTTTGGCCAGCGACGTCTTGCCCGGCGCGGTCGGCACGCTCTGCACGGGGATCGTGCGCCGGCCCGCCGGCCCGACGACCACTGCCCTGGCGCCGGCGGCAACCAGCGCCGGCACGCTGTCGGCGGCCGGCGATGCGTTGCAGAGATTGCCCACGATGGTGCAGCGGCCCTGCACCTGCTTGGAGCCGATCAGCTTGGCCGCCTCGACGACACCAGGCCATGCCTTCTTGAGGGCGGTGTTCTCTCCCAGGACGGCGCAAGGGACCGCGGCGCCGATGCTGAAGCCTTCAGCCGTTTCCCGGATCTCGCTCAAGCCATCGATCGCCTTGATGTCGACGATCAACTCTGGTTCGGCAAAGCCGCCCTTCATCCTGACCAGGAGGTCGCTGCCTCCGGCGAGGATGGCGGCCGTACCAGCCGACCCGGCCAACTGGCCAACGGCATCTTCTATTGAAAGCGGACGTATGTAGCGCATCGTCTCCCCTTGGTCATCGCGATTTCAGCGACCGTTATAAACAGTCTCCTCATAATGGCTATCCGGTTCGTCGTCTGCGGCGATTGGGCCAGGCGCCGCAATATCCAGTCCAACAGGCCGAAAGTGGCGCACTGAATGGCAGCAACCGGCTTTGGAATGATTTTCGTGAAACTTCGGTCTGGATCAAGTGCGCTCATTCGGTTTTGTCCGCTTTTGGACCGGAACGGCGTTTAAGCCGGCAGAGCCGCTGCTTGGCTGCCCCACTGAAGCCCCCTGTGTTCGGCGGCCGTCCGAAACGCCTGCGGCGGCTGGCCAAGGGTACGCAGGAAGGC
>NZ_RZRA01000447.1:0-4503 GCF_003998945.1 Mesorhizobium sp. M7A.F.Ca.CA.003.01.2.1
ATCCTCACATGAGCGAAGTCGAACTTTATCCTGGCCGGGTCTCACCGCTCGGCCTCGGCACCATTCCGCACGCCGACATCCTGAAATACACCGGTTTGGAATTGCTGCAGCGCATCGTCGACGGCAAGTATCCGGCGCCGCCGATTTCCTTCCAGCTGAATTTCACTCTCACCGAAGTCTCGGAAGGGCGCGCTGTCTTTCGTGGCATGCCGAGCGAGCGCCATCTCAACCCGCTGGGCAGCGTGCATGGCGGCTGGGCGGCGACGCTGCTCGATTCGGCACTGGCCTGTGCCGTGCAGACGCTGCTCGAAAAGGGCGAGGCCTATACGACGGCGGAGTTCAAGGTGAATTTGACGCGTCCCATCACGCCGAAGACCGGCGAAGTGGTCTGCGAGGGCAGGGTTGTTCACAAGGGCCGCACGTTGGCGGTGTCGGAAGCGACGCTGAAGGATGGCGGCGGCAAGCTGCTGGCTTTCGGCACCGAAACATGCTCGATCTTTCCGGCCGCCAATCTGGCGGCGCGCTGAGTTTTCTGGCCGTTTGGCCGCCGCATTTGCATGTCAGTGAGACGAAACGTCAGTGAAAACTGGCCTGGTTTGGGGGAACCGCCATGTTTGAGAGCCTGATCGGCCTTGTCGCCATCATCGCCTTGTTCGTCATCATTTCGCGCCAGCAGAGCCGCATCGGCCTTGTCGAGCGCGAGCTTGGCGCGCTGCGCAGCCTTGTGCTCTCGGGAGCCGTGCCGCCTGCGGCCAAGCCGTCCGAACAGACGGTGGCCGACAACGTGCCCGCCGATGTGATTCCAGCCGTTGCGGCAGCGGCCGACATTCCCTCTCCAGCGACAAGCGAGCCGGTCGCCGCACCGGCGCCACCCACGGAAACGGAAGACTCGACCGGCGAGATCGTGTCCGGGCCGTGGACCGCTCCAGAACCGGCGCCGAAGGCGGTGGAACCCGCGGAGCTTCCCGGAGCGACGAAAGCCGCCCGCCAATCCGATGTCGAAACCGCGCTCGGCACCCGCTGGGCGGTCTGGGTCGGCGGCATCGCCCTGGCGCTGGGCGGTCTGTTCCTGATCCGCTACACCATCGAAGCCGGCATTTTCGGCCCCGGCGTACGGCTGACCATGGCCGGCGCGCTCGGCCTTGTGCTGGTCGTGGGCGGCGAGTTCGTCCGCCGCACCGGCTTCAAGATGCCCGTACAAGGCGCCGCGGGCGCCTATATTCCGGCGATCTTGACAGCGGCCGGTGCCTTCATCCTGTTCGGCACCGTCTACGCCGCGCATGGCATTTACGGTTTCATCGGGCCGGCGCTCGCCTTCACGCTGCTTGGGGCCATCGGTGTGGCAACCATTGCCGCTGCGCTCGTCCACGGCCAGGCGCTGGCCGGCGTCGGCCTTGTCGGCGCCATGGTGACGCCGGTGCTCGTCGCCTCGCAGGCACCCAATCCCTGGGCGCTGTTCGGCTATCTCGCCATCGTGCTTGCCGCCACCGGCGTCATCGCCCGCATGCGCGACTGGAAGTTGCTGATGGCGGCTGCCTTTTTCGGCACCGGTGTCTGGACCATTCTCTATATGACCGATGCGCCGGGGGCGAACCTCTCTGCGATCCTGCTCATCGACGCCGTCACGCTGGCCGTGCTCGCCCTTGTCTGGCTCGCTCGCCGTGGCGACGAAACCACGCCAGACAGGGCTTTCGACTGGCCGTCCATCGTGCCTGGCCTGTTCGTCGCATTCTCGGCACTGGGCCTGTCGGTAGACCCGGCCTTTGCTGCCGCCGGCTATGCCTTGCCGGGCGCGGTGGTGATCGCCGCGATGGTGGCGGTCACGCTTTATCGTCCGCTGGCGCTGCCGCTCCTCTATGCCGCGGGACTGGTCACGGTGCTGATCTATCTCGGCATTATCCCGCCAACCTCGATCGCTTCCGATTTTTCGGGCGGCGCCCTGGGCGTCGACGGACTGCCGGTGGCCACGTCCAACGCGCTGACCTTGCGCATCGGCATCGCACTCGGCCTGGTCTTCATCGGCGCCGGCTTCTGGGCCGCGCGCCGGTTCGCCGCTGGGACACAGATACGTGCGGCCTCATGGGCGGCGTGGGGCGTCATCGTCCCGCTGGTCGTCCTGCTGGCGCTCTGGTTCACTTTCGGCAATCTCGACCGTGACCCTGTCTACGCCGCCGCAGCGGCACTGTTGGTCGTCATTTTCGCCGCCGGCGGCGAGTGGATCGCGCGGGCCGAGGAGCCGCCGCTCAAGGGCGGTGTCGCGGTCTCGTTTGCCCTGGGCGGCGCGGCCATCGCCGGGCTCCTGCTCATGCATATGGCTTTCGATTCCGGCTGGACCACCATCCTGCTCGGTGCGGCGGCCATCGTGCCGGCGCTGGCCACGCGCTGGCGCTCCTATCCGGTGCTCGGCTGGATTTCGGTCGGCGCGGTGATCGCGGTGCTTGGCCGTGTCGCCTTCGACCCGACCATTGTCGGCGCCGGCTTCCTGTCGACGACGCCGGTGTTCAACTGGCTGCTGCCGGGCTACGGCGTGCCCGCACTGGCCTTCGGCTTCGCCGCGTGGCAGCTAGCGCGCACCACCAACGGCCGACCGCGCCTTGCCATGGAAGCGGCGGCGGCGCTGTTTGCGCTGCTCACGCTCGCCATGCTGGTGCGCCACGCCATGCATGGCGGCGTCATCGACACGGGTGCCATGACGCTCGCCGAACAGTCGATCTACACCCTGATCGCCATCGGCGCCGGCGCCATCCTGGTCGCCATCGACATGCGCTCGCCAAGCTCGGTGCTGCGCTATGGTTCGATGGCCGCCGGTGTGGCCTCGGTCGCTTTCATCGTTGTCAGGCATTTCGTGGTGCTGAATCCTTTGCTTACCGACGAATCGACCGGCCGTATCCCGGTGTTCAACCTGTTGTTCCTCGCCTATCTCCTGCCGGCGGTCGCCGCCGGGGGACTGGCGCTCTACGCCAGGGACAAGCGGCCAAAATGGTATGCGCAGATGCTGGCCGTGGTGTCTGCCGCGCTTGCCTTCGCCTATGCCACGCTGTCGGTGAGGCGCCTGTTCAAGGGCGAATTCATCGGCCTGTGGAGCGGCCTCGGCCAGTTGGAAACCTACACCTATTCGGCGCTCTGGCTGGTGATTGGCGTTGCGCTGCTCTCAGCTGGCGTCTGGCTGAAATCGCAGGTGCTGCGCATCGCTTCGGCCGCGCTGATCGCGATCGCCGTGCTGAAGGTCTTCATATTCGACATGTCGGAGTTGGAAGGCGTACTCCGGGCGCTATCCTTCATCGGCCTCGGCGCGGTTCTGATCGGTATCGGCCTGTTCTATCAGCGGCTTTTGACACGGGCGGCGAGGGAAAACGGATAAAGGCAAGCAAGAACAATAAGATTTCACCCCGACCGGGAATAAATCGGCACTCGCCAGCGTTATCTCATTGCTTGGGTGACCGGGGCGGGAGACCGCTTCGCGCTGGCCCCTTGCGCCGCGCCCGGAAGGCGCGTTCAATCCAGATCAACAAGGGCGACCTCGAAACCAGCGGTCATGGACGAAAAGAAGGCAGCAATCCTTGGCGAAATACCGCGCCTGCGCCGTTACGCACGCTCGCTTTTGCGCGACCGCGACGCTGCCGACGACCTTGTCCAGGATTGCCTCGAGCGGGCGCTTGTGCGGCTCGACAACTGGCAGACAGGAGAAAGCCCCCGGAGGTGGCTGTTTACGATCATGCATCATTTGTTCATCGACCAGATGCGCAAGGTGAACCGCCGCGGCGAGGCGGCGATGTTGCCGCTGGAGGCGGGCGAGGCCGTTGCCCAGCCGGCAGAGCAGGTGGAGAGTATCGCCTCGCGCGAGATCATCGACGCGTTGCAGGCGATCAGCCCCGATCGACGCGCAGCTCTTGTCATGGTTGCCATCGAAGGTTTTTCCTATGCCGAAGCCGCCAACATTCTGGGCGTCCCCGCTGGCACGCTGATGTCGCGCATTGCGCGCGGGCGTGAGGAATTGCGTGGTTTGCTGGACGATACGGCGCGTCGCCGCGCGATAAGGATCGTCGAGAAATGATCCGCCGCGACTTTTCCGAACGGGACATCCACATGGCGCTCGATGGCGAGCTGCCTGCAGACGAGCGCGCCGCTTACGACGCCTGGCTCGACGCCAATCCCGAGATGAAAGCCAGGAGCGCCCGTTTCACCGCCGACCGGGCGGCGCTGCGTGCCGCCTTCGCCGGGGTGCTGGACGAAGCCGTGCCTGCGCGGTTG
Source organism: Mesorhizobium sp. M7A.F.Ca.CA.003.01.2.1 (assembly GCF_003998945.1). Lineage (NCBI taxonomy): Bacteria > Pseudomonadati > Pseudomonadota > Alphaproteobacteria > Hyphomicrobiales > Phyllobacteriaceae > Mesorhizobium > Mesorhizobium sp. M7A.F.Ca.CA.003.01.2.1. The sequence continues at coordinate 4,252 of NZ_RZRA01000447.1, forward strand.
CGCAAGGTCGTGCTTGGCGAGGCGCCGGTCAAGGCAGCTGTGCCACGCTCGCGCTGGTGGCTTGCCGCTGCCGTGTTGCTGGTCGCCGCCGGCGGGCTTGGTGGCTACCTTGCCGGCGTCGACGGCATCGGCCAGGAGGACCCGGCGGAAGATCGGCTGGCCGAGCAGGCAATCGCGGCCCATGTCATCTATGCCGCCGAAAAGCGGCATGCCGTCGAGGTTCCGGCCAGCGACAAGGACCATCTGCAGACC
>NZ_RZRA01000448.1:0-4499 GCF_003998945.1 Mesorhizobium sp. M7A.F.Ca.CA.003.01.2.1
AGCCAGCGCCACCCCTTCACGGCCGCCTTCCAGCAGCCATGGTGCGTAGAGGGTGGCGGCCGCCAAAGCGAGGCTTGCTCCGGCATTGGTGCCGATCGTGGTCGGCTCGGCCAGCGGGTTGCGCAGCACATGCTGCATGACGACACCGGCGAGACCGAGCGCCGCGCCGGCCAGCACGCTGACGGCGACACGTGGCAGGAAAGCATAGCGATACAGCAACTGCACTGGATCGGATGTGTCGGGGGCGGTGAGCGCCTGCCACCACAGGTGCGCCGGCAGAAGGTGGATGAGATCGATGACGCTCAGCACCAGCGCCAGCCCCGCGGGCACGGCAACTAGCAGGATGAGCGCGCCGATGCCGTCGCGCTGTCGCGGCAGGGACATTGCCTGAGCGATCATGCTGCTGCCACGAATTCGGCGAAACGCGCGGCAGCAGTGAGACCGCCGAACGGCCAGACCGGCGGAATGGTCCGCACTTGGCCGTTCCGGACGCAGGGCAGGTTGGCCCAGAGCGAGTTGCGGGCGATCCTGATCCTGACGTGCGGCGGGATCGGATCGAGCGAGATCAGTTGCGCCTCGCCGACGGCGACCAGTTCCTCGATGCCGACCGTCGAAAAACCCCATTCATTGGTGGCGCCGGTCCAGGCATTGACGAGGCCGAGCCGGTCGAGGACGTCCTGCAGCAGGCTGCCGGCGCCGTAGACGCGGACATGGCGATCGTCGAACATGCTGACGACGCAGACCGGTTTTTGCACCGCCCGCTCCAGCCTGGCACGCGCTTGGGCGATCGAGGCTTCGATGCGCCCGACAAGGTTTTCTGCTTCCGTCCCACGGCCAAGCATGTTGCCAAGCTGCAGCGTCACCTGCTGCGCCTGCGCGTAAGGTGGAGCCTTGCCGCTGTAGAACGGCACATTGAAGGTCGGCGCCAATCTGGTGAAGCTGTTCTCGTCCAAGCCATAGCCATAGGCGCCGACGATCAGGTCGGGCCGCAATTCCCGAAGCAGTTCGAGATTGGGCTCGCTGCGCGACCCCAGGTCGATGGTGGCCTGCGGCAGCGCCGGGCCCTGGACCCAGTCGCCATAACCCCTGGTGTCGCCGACGGCGAGCGGCGACACGCCGAGCGAGACCACCATTTCGGCCGATGTCCATTCCAGGCAGACGACGCGGGCAGGTGCCGCGCGTGCCGTGCCGCCCGGCAAAGCGAGACCGGTCGCGGCGAGGCCGGCAAGATACTGGCGCCGTGTCAGCGCCGCCATTTTGGGCCGGCCCGCCACATTGCTTCTACCATGTGTATTTCACCGAACCGTTGATCCTGCGGCCCTCGCCGTAGAAGCAGCCGAAGCCCGAGGAGAAGCAGGAGGCGACGTAGCGTTTGTCGAACAGATTGCTGGCATTGAGGCTGAGCGTGGCGTTCTGCCAGGCGTAATGCACCGCCGCGTCGGCGAGCACGACCGACGGAACCTTGAAGCTGTTGGCGTCGTCGCCATAGGTCGAGCCGACATAGCGGACACCGGCGCCGAGGCCGAGACCTTCGAGCTTGCCGCCCATGAAGGTGTAATTGGCCCAAAGCGATGCGGAATGGGCCGGCACGCCGAAGGGCGTGTTGCCCTCGTTGCTGACCCAGACGCCGTTGACATCTTCGACAGCGGTCGCCCTGGTGATCTTCGTGTCGAGATAGGTGTAGGCCGCTCTCAGGTCGAAGCCGGAATCGAGGCTGGCAACGGCCTCGAATTCCACGCCGCGCGAACGGATCTCACCGGTCTGGAACAGATCGTTGGGCGAGCCCTCATTACCGGAACGCACGACATTCTGTCGGGTCAGGTCGAAAACCGATGCCGTAATGAAGGAGTTCCAGCCGGTCGGCTGGTATTTCAGCCCGATCTCGTATTGCCTGCTGGTCTCGGGCACGAACAGATTGCCGTCGCTGTCGGCGCCGGCCACGGGCTGGAACGATTCGGAGTAGCTGACATAGGGCGCAAGCCCGTTGTCTGCGAGATAGACCAGGCCGGCGCGGCTGGTGAAGGCGTTGTCCTTCTGCTCGGGAATGTAGCCGCCGGCCAGATTGTCGTAGACCTTGGCGTCCGACCAATCCTGGCGGCCGCCAAGGGTCAGCCGCCAGTTGCCGAACTTGACCTGGTCCTGGGCATAGAGACCGACCTGCTGCTGGGTGGTGTCGGTATCGGTGTAGGGCGTCAGATCGGTGATCGGGTACCCGTAAACCGGATCGAAGATGTTGAAACCGTCCTCGACGGTCCCTTCCGAGGCATAGTCGCGGTAAGTGTAGCGTTTGTAGTCGAGGCCGACGAGCAGCGTGTGGGCAAGCGGCCCGGTGTCGAAATCGGCTTGTGCCTGGTTGTCGATGGTGACGCCGCTGAGTTTGGTGCCGCCGGCATCTGCATAACGGTAGTAGTCGCCGCTTGAAGGTTCCAGGCCGTTCGAGTCCGTCAGTCCGCCACCAAAGACGCCCTCCTCGGTGTGGGTGAGGTGGACGTAGCGGGCATGCTGTCGCACCTGCCAGGTTTCGTTGAAACGGTGATCGAATTCGTAGCCGATCGAGGCCTGGTCGTTGTTGTAGGAGTCGAAGCCGGGTTCGCCGACGAACATGCTGTTCGGCAGGTACTTGCCGTCCTTGCCCGGTATGACCGTGCCGTAGGCAGGCAGGTACTGCATCGCCCATCCCGAGCGGTCGCGCTGATAGTTGGCGAGGATGGTCAGGCTGGTGTCGGCATCGGGCTGCCAGGTGATCGCCGGGGCGATGAAGATGCGGTCGTCCTTGACGAAATCGGTCTGCGTGTCGCCCATGTGAGCGGCACCGGTGAGGCGAAACAGCAGCGACTTGTCGGCGTTCACGGCACCGCTGAAATCGAACTTGCCTTCATAGCGATTGAAGCTGCCGCCACCGAGTTCGATCTCGCGCAGGTTTTCCTCGGTCGGCCGCTTGCTGACATAGTTGATGATGCCGCCGGGGCTAGCCTGGCCGTAGAGCACCGACGCTGGTCCGCGCAGCACCTCGTAGCGTTCCGCGCCATAGGAATCGAGTGCGGTGAACAGGATGAAATTGCTCTCCTTGAGCTGCAGCCCGTCCCTGTAGAAGACGCCGTTGGCGTTCGAAATGCCGCGCAACTGCAGGCCGAGGCCGCGATTGTCGGTGCCGTAGAGATCGCCGGTGGCGCCGGGCGTGTAGCGCAGAACGCCGCCGAGGTTGTCAATCGCCTGTGCTTCCATCTGGTCCTTGGTGATCACCGATATCGACTGGGGCGTCTCGATCAGCGGCGTGTCGGTCTTGGTGCCGGTGGAGCCCTTGGTGGCCACGTAGCCCTTGACCGGCCCGAAGGCGCTTTCGACACGTTCCTGGACGTTGATCGGGTCCAGGGTGGTGGTGACCGTCTCCTGGGCCAGGGCATGGCCGCAGCCAAGCAGGGCCGGCACCGACACCGCTGCGATCAGCAGGCGCTTCCGCGCCATCCGGTCCTGCCAAATCAGTCCACGTCCCGAGATCATCCTGCGCCCCCTTTTCCAAATTTCATGTCGATATTGCCGGTCGCGACGATTTGTTGATCGTTGCAGTCATCTTCAATGTTGACTAGTAAGGTCATGTTTCATAGTCAACCGGGCATGAGCCGTCGAAAGCCGGAATCTGGAAATGCGGGCGGCCGCACTGGAGAAAAGCCATGAGCATGGCTGGAATTGATGCCCAGACTGCCTTCCATATCGACGCGGTGCGCTTTGCCGTCGGCGAGCGGACGCTGCTCGGTCCGGTCTCGCTCGAACTGCAGCGCTCGCGCGTCTACGGGCTGATCGGCCACAATGGTTCGGGCAAGTCGACGCTGATCAAGCTCATGGCGCGCCAACAGCCGGCGAGTTCAGGCGCCATCACTTTCGCCAGGCGTCCGTTGCCGCAATGGGGCGCCCGCGAATTTGCCCGCGCGCTTGCCTATCTGCCGCAGACGACACCGGCGGCGACCGGCCTGACCGTGCGCGAACTGGCGACGTTGGGACGCTATCCCTGGCATGGCGCGCTTGGCCGCTTCCGCGCGCAGGACAGGCAGCATGTCGACGAGGCGCTGGCCCTGACCGACATGGACGGGTTCGCGGATCGGCTGGTGGACGAATTGTCGGGCGGCGAGCGCCAGCGCGCCTGGCTCGCCATGCTGGTGGCGCAGAACGCCGGCGTCATGCTGCTCGACGAGCCGATCTCGGCACTCGACATCGCCCATCAGGTCGAGGTGCTCGGGCTGGTCAAGGAACTCAGCCGCAAACGCGACCTCTGCGTCGTCGTCGTGCTGCACGATCCCAACATGGCGGCGCGCTACTGCGACGAACTGATCGCGCTCAAGGACGGCAAGCTGCTGACGCGCGGCACACCCGGCGAGATCATGCGCAGCGATGTTCTGAAAGGCATTTTCGGCGTGGAGATGGGCGTGTTCGCGCACCCCGTCACCGGCCAGCCCGTCGGCTATGTGCAGTGACGAGATCTGGTGCGGCGGCGGGAAATAGAA
>NZ_RZRA01000449.1:0-4474 GCF_003998945.1 Mesorhizobium sp. M7A.F.Ca.CA.003.01.2.1
CCCCTACTCCCCTACTATCTTACTATCTTACTATCTTACCACCCTCACCACCGTCCGGTCCGACAGCAGCGGCAGCAGCCGCGCCATGGTTTGCGCCGTGACAGCCACGCAGCCTTGCGTCGGCGTGAAGCCGGGGCGCGCCAGATGGAAGAAGATGGCGCTGCCGCGCCCGCGCCGGCGCGGCGACAGGTTCCAGTCGAGCACCAGGCAGGCATCGTAGAGCCTGTCGTCGCGCCGCATGCGTTCGTGGCTGGCGCCATAGGGAATCCTGACCGGCCTGTTGTAGTTGCGGTCGTCAGGCACTTCGCACCAGCCCAGATCGGGCCCGATCGGCGTCATCGCCAGCCGGGTCCTGCGGCCGCTGGAGAACTGATCCCCCCGGAAATACCCCGACAGGATCCGCATCGCGGCCAGCGGCGTGGCGCCGTCGCCTTCGCGCTTGTCGGCCGAGATGCCGCCGCGCCCCAGCGCACAGGCAAACACCGTTTTCCCGGCCTGCAGCAGGCCCTGGCTTGGATGCCCAGGCCTCGCCCGCACGGTCAGCACACGCAGCCCTTTTCGCAAAATTGCGCCGGCTGCATTGCGATCGTGTTTTTTCTTGTATGATCGTGCCACGGAACAAATCACTGTGAACGGCTGTTACGCCGGTCAGCTTCCGCATAAACAGGCAGCGGTCAACTGAATTTTCTTTTCAAAACAACGGATTGATCCATGACTTCACGCACCATACTGATCGTCGACGACGATGACGACCTGCGCGGCACGCTGGTCGAGCAATTATCCCTTTACGAGGAATTCGACGTGCTGCAGGAATCGACTGCGGCAAAAGGTGTCGCCGCAGCGCGCGGCGGCCTCATCGATCTGCTCATCATGGATGTCGGGCTGCCCGACATGGATGGCCGCGAAGCGGTGAAGATCCTGCGCAAGGGCGGCTACAAGGCGCCCATCATCATGCTGACCGGTCACGACACCGATTCGGATACGATTCTTGGTCTCGAGGCCGGCGCCAACGACTATGTGACGAAGCCGTTCCGCTTCGCCGTGCTGCTGGCGCGCATTCGGGCGCAGTTGCGCCAGCATGAGCAGAGCGAGGATGCCACCTTCTCGGTCGGGCCCTATACTTTCAAGCCCAGCCAGAAACTGCTGCTCGACCCGCGCGGCGGCAAGGTGCGGCTGACGGAGAAGGAGGCCTCGATCATCAAATATCTCTATCGCGCCGACCAGAAGGTGGTGACGCGCGACGTGCTGCTCGAGGAGGTGTGGGGCTACAATTCCGGCGTCACCACGCACACGCTGGAAACCCATGTCTACCGGCTGCGCCAGAAGATCGAGCGCGATCCTTCCAATGCGGAAATTCTTGTGACAGAAAGCGGCGGCTACAAGCTGGTTCCTTAAACATTTTCATTATCCAATGAGCGGCCGGGCGGGGCCGCTTTCGGGTACGATCCAGTTGGAGGGTGGTTTGGATCGAACTCGCAGAGGAGGAGTCGGACTGTCGGTTCGGGGACATAGCTAGATGGCGCTGGATGACGACATCCGCGTTCTGTCCGCCGTGAGGCTCTTCGAGGGCTTCACGCAGGAACAACTGCGCCTGCTCGCCTTTGGCGCCGAGAACACCAGGCTGATTGCCAACCACAAGCTCTATCGCGAGGACGACGAGGCCGATTCCGCCTATATCGTTGTCAGCGGGCGCATCGTGCTCTACCGGGAGCAGAATGGTGAACGCATCCCGATTGGCACGGCAGACCCCGGCACGATCCTGAGCGAACTGGCATTGATCGCCGACACCAACCGGTTGACCAGCGCCTCGGCCGAGATCGATTCGGAAGTGATGCGCCTCAGCCGCAAGATGTTCCGCCGCATCCTGGAGGAATATCCCGAGATCGCGGTCAAGCTGCACCAGCGCATCTCGGAGGAATTTCAGGCGATGATCCGCCGCATCGAGGAACTGGCGCCGCGCTTCTCCGGCTAAATCTAGCGTACCCACGAAGCTGCTGGCTTCGCAGCCGAAGGGAGAAGTGTTTTCAACGACAGCGATGAACTGGTCGTGGCGCACTGCGGCCGTCCGGACGCCCGGATCCAGCGGCAAGGCTCCGTTGACAGGCAAGAGGTGAAATCCTAAAGCACCTCGAAGGCGGCCGGCGCAGCAGGCGCCATCACCACCAGGCTCCTGGGGGGAGCGAGCCATGCCATCAGGGCGGTACGAGACCATTATCTTGTATTCCCGCAATGACGCGTTCGGCGACGGACTGATCCGGATTCCGGCATTGCGCGCCGCCAGAACGGCATTCCCCGATAGTTTCATCGTCTACGGAACCACCCGGTCGTCATCCCTTGAACATAGCCTCAATCGCCATGCCGGCCATTTGGTCGATGCGATCAATGTGCGGACGCCGCTGGCGCGCCTGATCGCCGGTCACAGCAAGGGCAAGGGGCGATTGGCCGTCGTCGATTTCCGCATCTCGGCGCGTTGGCTGCTTCAGGCCTCGGCATCACTGCTCGGCCGCGGCATTGCCTATGAGGCAAACTTTCCGGCTTTCGCCCTTTCCTGGCGCCTGGGCCAAAGGCCTGAAGCACGACCCGGGCACAATGCCTGGCGCTACCATCGCCTCATCGAACGCCTTGCCGGCAAGCGGCTGCCTTTCGATCATCGGCTGGAGCCTAGCCCGGCCGCACGAGCGGCGGCCAGGAGCCTTGCGGACGGCAAGCATGCTCCCTTGATCATTATCGCGGCGCATGGCAGCGCCAGCAAGCGCATGTCGGCGGATCAGGTTGCCGCAATCGCCGACAGCCTGATCGCCGACGGGGTGAACCTTCTCTATGTGAAAACCCCCGGCGACGGTCCCGATATGGCTGAGCTGGCTCAGCGCGTGCCGAAGCTGCGGCTTGTCGATTCCGCCGCGATCGGAGGTGTCGATATCGGTGACATCTTGCTGGCGCTCGGCGAGTTTGCCGATCTTTACATCGGCGCCGAAGGCGGTACCGCACATCTCATGGCAACGGTGATGACGCCGATGGTTATCCTCAATGGCGGCGCCAACATGGCCCGTTGGAGGCCGCTTTCGAACTGCGTGGACGTGATCGCGACCCGCCATGCCAGCCCGACCGGCCTGGTCGCCGATGTCCCGGCGCCGACAATCATCGAAGCGGCGCAACGGATGCTGGCGACACGCCGCCGCGACCATCCCCATCTACCGGATCTCGCAGGCCTGTCAGCGCAGCAGCCCTGGGGCAACGACATGCGTGAAGACGTGAAGCGCGCCGTTTGAGTTCGAATTTATTTGGACGCGCTTCGAAGCGTGCTGGGATTCAGGTCGGGCATTTGCAGGCCGGCCTCCCCTGAACATCGGCGCCATGGTACAATGGGTTCGGTGGAGCGAAGCGCTGCAACCGTTCGATGCTGACCACCGGCACAATGCAGGCGGAGTTCTCGGCGCGGCAGAACTGGCAGCCATCGTAATGGATTAGGCATAGGTCAGCACTTCTTGATCTTTGATTCCAATGGAGTTCCTCTCAGTCCTCAATGAGAATAGCTAATGCCAGAGAACAGCGCGCCGAACACAAAGCATGGCGGCGAATGGACAATAGCCTGGCGCTTGGTCGTGGTGGCGGCGGCGGCGATTAACGTTGCGATGCTCTTGGCCGCGCTGTCCGTCGCGCAAATTCGTGGTCTGGACGCGTGGATCTTTTATCGAGATCCATCCGCAGCCGCCGGAGTCGGTTTCTATACGGGGTGGATTTCGTCCCTGGGTGCTTCGCTATGGATCGGCTCCGGCGCCGCAACCCTGTTTGCTGGCCTGCTCACGCGCCGATGGGATTGCACGTTTCTCGGCGGCCTTACCCTCCTCTTGGGCCTCGATGACCTGTTGTTGATCCATGAGGACGTGCTGCCCATTGTTGGGATACCGGAGATCGTTCCGATGATTGCCTACGCCGCCGCCGGGTTGTTCTGGTTCTTCCGGCTGCGACGGAAAACATTCGACGGCACGATCATCTTTGTGGCCGCAGGCTTCCTGCTGGCGATGTCAGCATCGATCGACCAGCTCGGAGAGCTGTTTCCTACCCCCGGTTCTGCGGCCGCCATCGCCGAGGACGTCGTCAAAGAGCTTGGCATCTTCCTCTGGGCGGCAGGTGCCGTTGGGTACGCGGCGATGGTGACACGATTGGGCCGCCCGTGGGTGGATCCAGCCGGTCCCAACTCTACAGACTGACTGCCGCACGCGGGCATTTTCGACCAGACTAGTCCAGATCGAACCGCGCGATGACAGGCACATGGTCCGACGGGCGCTCCCAGCCGCGCGCCAGACGCAGGATCTCGTAGCCGGAAAAGCTGGGCACAAGGTTCGGCGACGACCAGACGTGGTCGAGGCGGCGGCCGCGATTGGACAGCTCCCAATCCTGCGCGCGATAGCTCCACCAGGTGTAGAGCTTCTGCTCATCCGGCACGTTGAGCCGCATCAGGTCGGCCCAGTTG
>NZ_RZRA01000044.1:0-12185 GCF_003998945.1 Mesorhizobium sp. M7A.F.Ca.CA.003.01.2.1
CGCACCTGCCGCTCGGTGTAGCCGCGCTCGACCATCCGCTGCACGAATTCATTGTGCCGCTTTTCCGTGACACTGTCCTGCTTGGAGCCGAAACTGATCACCGGCAGGAGGTCCTCGACCTGGCCGAACATGCGTTTTTCGATGACTTCCCGCAGCTTTTCGTAACTTGTCCACGCCGGGTTGCGGCCATGGTTTCTTGCACGGGCGCGCAGGGTGAATTTCACCACCTCATTGCGGAAGTCCTTGGGATTGGCGATGCCGGCCGGTTTTTCGACCTGTGAAAGCTCGTTGTCCAAAACCTCGCGGTTGAGGATCTGGCCTGTGTCGGGATCCTTGTAGTCCTGGTCTTCGATCCAAGCGTCGGCATAGGCGATGTAGCGGTCGAAAAGGTTCTGGCCGTACTCGCTGTAGGATTCCAGATAGGCTTTCTGGATCTCATGGCCGATGAATTCGGCATACCGCGCGGCCAGCTCGGACTTGATGAACTCCAGATAGGCGGCTTCCGTCTCCTTCGGAAACTGTTCGCGCTTGATTGCCTCCTCCAGGATGTACATGAGATGCACGGGGTCGGCGGCCACCTCTTCGGTGTCGTAGTTGAAGGTCTGCGACAGGATCTTGAAGGCAAAGCGCGTGCTGACGCCTGCCATGCCCTCATCTACGCCGGCGGCGTCCCGATATTCCTGAACCGACTTTGCCTTGGGGTCGACTTCCTTGAGGTTCTCGCCATCATAGGCGCGCATCTTGGTGTAGAGCGGCGAATTGTCGTGCTCGGCCAAGCGGGTCGAGACGGTAAACCGGCTGAGGATGTCCAGCACCTCTGGAGCGCAGGGACTGGCGGCCAATTCGCTCTCCCGCAACAGTTTCTCGTAGATCTGCCGCTCTTCGGTTATCCGCAGGCAATACGGCACCTTGACGACGAGGATGCGATCGAGAAAAGCCTCATTGTTCTTGTTGTTCTTGAACTGCAGCCATTCCGACTCGTTGGAATGGGCCACGATGATCCCCTGGTAGGGAAAGGCGCCGAAATTTTCGGTGCCGTTGTAGCTGCCTTCCTGGGTAGCCGTCAGCAGCGGATGCAGGACCTTGATAGGCGCCTTGAACATTTCGACGAATTCAAGCAGGCCCTGGGTGGTCCGGTTCAGTCCACCGCTATAGGAATAGGCGTCCGGATCGGACTGGCTGAAGTTTTCCAATTGCCGGATGTCCACCTTGCCGACCAGGGCCGAGACGTCCTGATTGTTCTCGTCGCCGGGCTCGGTCTTGGCGATGCCGATCTGGCGCAGTCGCGACGGCATCAGCTTGACGACGCTGAACTTGGAAATGTCGCCGGAAAGTTCGTCGAGGCGCTTGGCCGCCCATGGCGAAATGAGCCCATTCAAGCGGCGTCGTGCAATGCCGTATTTATCCTCCAGCAGGTCGCCCATGCGATCGGGATGGAAAAGGCCAAGCGGCGATTCGAAAACCGGGCTGACCTGGTTGCCGACCTTCAGCGTGTAGATCGGGCGCTGTTCCATCAACTTCTTCAGCCGCTCGGCAAGGGAGGATTTGCCGCCGCCCACCGGGCCGAGCAAATAGAGGATTTGCTTGCGCTCCTCGAGCCCCTGGGACGCATAGCGAAAATAGCCGGCGATGCGCTCGATTGTATCCTCCATGCCGTAGAAATCGGCGAAGGAGGGGTACACTTTCAGGGTCCGGTTGGAGAAAATACGGCCGAGCCGCTCATCCTTGCTGGTGTCGACCAGGTTCGGCTCGCCGATCGCCTCGACCATCCGTTCAGGCGCCGAGGCATACATCGACTTGTCCTCGCGGCAGGCAAGGAGATATTGCTGGATGCTGATCTCTTCCTGCGCCGCGTTGGTGTAAATTTCCGAAAAGAGATCGAAGACGTCAGACTGGTTCTCTCGCATGATGCTTTTGCCCTCGGAGCCGCTGTGGCTTCCATTCGGCTCGTCTCGCATTCAACTGCCGGGGGGCACCGTTTGTTCCCTTCATGTGAAGAGGTGGCCGCGATCTTAAGGATTGAGGCTACTCCGCGAGACCAAAGCGCTCGTTGCGGAGCCGTATTCAGCGGGTAGCGGGTGTGTTGCGAACCCCTGACTGGACGGCTGGGGCGGCCGCGTGCAGTCTTGCCTTGCCAGGAGACAATGATGATCGATCGACGAAGCCTGATCATGGCCTCCATGGCGGCGATGCTGCCGTTGGAAGCGTCGGCCGCGTGGAAAACACGCCGGCCCACGCCAGAAACCTTCGACTACGGGCCGGCCAAGCTCGACATCTACGCGCCCGATGGTGCAACCGGCCTGCCGGTCGTGTTTTTCGTTCATGGCGGCACCTGGCAGTTTGGCAAACGCAGTCAGGTGGACGCCAAACCGGCCTTCCTGCTCGCCAACGGCTTCTGCTTCGTCTCCATCGATTACCGCATGCTGCCGCAGGCCAATGTCGCCACCCAGGCTGGTGACGTCGAAAAGGCCTATGCTTACATCAGGGCCAACATCGCCCGGCATGGCGGCGATCCCAACCGCATCGTCGGCATGGGCCATTCGGCCGGCTGCCATCTGGTTGCGCTGACCGGCATGCGCGGCGGATTGCCGGGCATAGCCGCGCTCATCCTCGACGACACCAGGGCCTATGATCTTGCAGCACTTGCCAAGAATGGCGGTATGGTCCGGGCCTATGCCCGCGTCTTTTCCGATCCCGCGCAATGGGCGGCACTTTCGCCGGCCAGCTATGTCGACGGCCGCAAGCACCCGCCGACTTTCATCGCCTATTCGCGGGCATCGGGCCGGAGCGAGGACTCCAGGGCCTTTGCCGAGCGCCTGCGATCGACGGGCACCAAGGTTACGCTGTTCGACGGCAGCGCCTATACGCATATGTCGATCAATCGCGATTTCGGCGAGGAGGGCGACGCGCTGACCGCGGCCGCGCTGGCATTCCTGAAATCGACGGTTGGCTGATCTTTACGGCACTGGATTAGATCAAAAGTAGCGGCAAGACATTGCTGCAGGTGCTCGCGGGTGCAACTGCTCTGCGATCTTGAGCGGGAGGGAATTGCATGAACGGCGCCGATGTCCTGTGTGACGTGCTTCTGGCCAATGATGTGACGGTCTGCTTCGCCAATCCCGGCACCTCCGAAATGCACTTCGTTGCAGCGCTTGACCGCAAGCCGAAAATGCGTTGCGTGCTCGGGCTGTTCGAAGGCGTGGTGACGGGTGCCGCCGATGGCTATGCGCGGATGACCGATCGGCCGGCCGCGACGCTGCTGCATACCGGTCCCGGCCTGGCCAACGGGCTGGCCAACATGCACAATGCCCGGCGTGCCTTCAGCCCGATGATCAACATCGTCGGCGACCACGCCTCTTACCATCTGCCGCTCGATGCCCCACTCACCAGCGATATCGAGAGCCTTGCGGCGCCGATGTCCAACTGGGTCGGCCGCGTCAAGGGTCCGGCCGATGTCGTGCCGGCAGCTGAAGCGGCCTTTCGCGCCTCGCTGACACCACCCGGCGTCGCGACCCTGATCCTGCCGGCGGATGCCGCCTGGGGCGAAGTCGAGGCGGTTTTGCCCGGCAAGGTGACGTTGGCGCCGACGCCGGCCGTCGATATGGACGCGGTACGCAAGATCGCCGCGGCGATCCGTGCCGCTCCGGGCCGGGCCGGCATGATCGTTCGCGGAAAGGCCGCGCGCGCCGATGCGCTCGCCATCGCCGGGCAGATCTCGACGGGCAGCGACGTCCGGCTGTTCGGCGAGGTTCTGATCGCACGGATGCAACGCGGGCGCGGGCGTGTCGCGCCGACCCGCATCCCCTATCCGGTCGATGCGGCGATGGCTGTGCTGAGCGACGTCGATGTTCTGATCCTGGTCGGCGCAAAGGAGCCGGTTGCCTTCTTCGCCTATCCGGGAAAACCGGGACGGCTTGTCCGGGAAGGCTGCGAGGTGCTGACATTGGCCGCCCATGGCGACGATCTGCATGCGGCGCTGGAGGCGCTTCGCGACGAACTTGGCATCAAGCCGTCGCGACACAAGGTGCTGGCGGCCGCTTTTCCCGACGAGGCAACGCCGAACGGCAAGCTGACGGAAGATGCCGTCGCACTTTCGGTGGCGCGCAAACTGCCGGCCGATGCGATCGTCTGCGATGAAGCGGTCACCTCGGCCAGGCGTTTCTTCGCGCTGTCGGCCTTTGCCGCGCCGCACGACTACATGATGGGCACGGGCGGATCGATCGGTGGCGGCATCCCGATGGCGACCGGGGCGGCAATCGCCTGTCCCGACCGCAAGGTGGTCAATCTCGAAGCCGACGGCAGCGGCATGTACACGGTGCAGGGATTGTGGACGCAGGCGCGGGAAAAGCTCGACGTGGTGACGATCGTGTTTTCCAACCGAACCTATGCGATCCTGCATGGCGAGATGAAGAATGTCGGCGTCGGCGCCATCGGCGAGAACGCCAGGCGCATGCTCGACCTCGACCATCCCTCGCTCGACTGGGTATCGCTGGCCAAAGGCATGGGCGTGGAGGCGGCTCGCGCCGATACGTGCGAGCGCTTCGACGCGTTGCTGGACAGTGCGCTGTCACGGCGCGGGCCGTTCCTCATCGAAGCGGTGCTCTGAGCGCGGGGAAGCGACCTACCAGCGGGTCTTTTCGCCGGGAGCCGCGGGTTCGATCGCCAGCGCATGCACGCCGGCCTTCAGTTCGTCGGCAAGCAGTTCGTTGACGGCGCGGTGACGGTCGATGCGGCTCATGCTGGCAAAGGCGGAAGCGACGACGCGGACGCGAAAATGCGTCTCGCCGGTGCCGTCGTAAGTGCCGTGATGGTCGGAGCCGTGATGGTGGTGGCCGGCATGGAGATGGCTCTCGTTGATGATAACCAGCCTGTCCGGCGAAAATGCCTTGTTGAGCTTGTCTTCCATGGTCGCCTGTATGGACATCGCCATCTCCCTTCACCACATATCGTTGGCGTCTCGGCCTGGAAACCGAAAATCGGTTTCGCGAGGGGCCGCCGCCGCGCAACAAAATCCGCCATTCGCCTGCTTTATGCCGCGATTCAGCGGTTAGGGCGATGATCGCGAAAATGTCAATTCTTGTTTCGCATCTGCGAACGCCCCATAAATGGGTAAGATGAAGCCGTACCCCAAATATTTCGAGAAGATTCGCGTCCGTCCCGACAAGGACGCGGAGCTGAAGTCGCACTCGCCGATCTGCCAGTGGGACGGCTGCAAGGAAGCGGGCACCCATCGTGCGCCGGTCGGGCGCATGAAGGAGGGTGAGTATTTCCACTTCTGCTTCGATCATGTGCGCGAGTACAACAAGGGCTTCAACTACTTTTCCGGCGTGCCGGACACCGAGGTCGCGCGCTTCCAGAAGGAAGCCATGACCGGGCACCGGCCGACCTGGAAGATGGGCGCCAACGGGGCCTCGACCCGGTCGTCGCCCGATATGGCCCAGATGCGCTCCGGCCGCGCCGGCTACTATAACCGCATGCGCGACCCGTTCGACCTGTTCAAGGGACCCAAGGATCCGCGCGAGGCGCGCGAGCGCAAGGCCAAGCCGCTTGAGGCCAAGGCGCTGGAAACGCTTGGTCTTGATACAAAGGCGACTGGCAAGGAGATCAAGGCGCGCTATAAGGAACTGGTGAAACTACACCATCCGGATGCGAATGGTGGCGACAGAGGTTCGGAAGACCGGTTCCGCGATGTGCTGCAAGCCTATCGCGTGCTCAAACAGGCGGGCCTGTGCTGAGCGACCATACGGTTCGTGTCGTTTTCCAACTTTCATAAGGTTGGAAAAGGCTTTAAGACCGCCCCCGGACAAAATCGATTGCCGGCGAAATCAGACGTTTCGCCCGTGGAGACGTTGAGAGATATGAACAAGGTCGATCGCGACATCGCCAACCTGCCCGACACGACGGTGTCGGTGAAGGAGAAATTCGGCTTCGAATCCAAGATGGTGGTGCCGGCCTATTCGGTGACATCGGAGCATGTGCCCGACATCGACCCGGACTATCTGTTCGACAAGAACACGACGATGGCGATCCTTGCGGGCTTTGCCTACAACCGCCGCGTCATGGTGTCGGGCTATCACGGTACCGGCAAGTCGACCCATATCGAACAGGTAGCCGCCCGCCTCAACTGGCCCTGCGTGCGCGTCAACCTCGACAGCCATGTCAGCCGTATCGATCTCGTCGGCAAGGACGCGATCGTGGTCAAGGACGGGTTGCAGATCACCGAATTCCGCGACGGCATCCTGCCCTGGGCCTACCAGCACAATGTCGCGCTGTGCTTCGACGAGTATGATGCCGGCCGTCCGGATGTGATGTTCGTCATCCAGCGCGTGCTGGAATCGTCAGGCCGGCTGACGCTGCTCGACCAGAGCCGGGTTATCCGCCCGCATCCGGCCTTCCGGCTGTTTTCGACCGCCAACACGGTCGGCCTGGGCGACACCACCGGCCTCTATCACGGCACCCAGCAGATCAACCAGGCCCAGATGGACCGCTGGTCGATCGTCACCACGCTGAATTATTTGCCGCACGACAATGAAGTCGCCATCGTGCTGGCCAAGGCCAAGCACTATCGCGACGGCAAGGGCAAGGACATCGTCAACAAGATGGTGCGCGTCGCCGACATGACGCGCTCGGCCTTCATCAACGGCGATCTGTCGACCGTGATGAGCCCGCGCACGGTGATCACCTGGGCAGAGAATGCCGAGATATTCGGCAATATCGGCATGGCGTTCCGGCTGACCTTCCTCAACAAGTGCGACGAACTGGAGCGCTCGGTGGTGGCCGAGTTCTACCAGCGCGCCTTCGGCGAGGATCTGCCCGAGAGCGCCGCCAACGTGGTGCTGGGCTAAGACCGCTCCATGGGAACGACCCACCGGACGTTCCTATGGAGTCTTGTATTCCTCTGCTTTGGTCTCAGTCAGGCAGCCATGGCCCAGAACCAACCACTCAAACCTGGGCAGACTTGGACGTATCACGGCGCGACACCAGTATCCTCGCGTGTGATCATAGGCGCTGTCGATTATCTGGAAGGCGAAAGTCAGCCGATCGTATCGATCTCAGTCTCTGACGCGCCGATACCTAATGACGGAAAGCAGCTGCAAACAATCCCTCACCTCCCTGTAGCGGCTGACGTACTGAGAGAAAGTCTGGTTGAACTTGAGGGTGTTCGTCCAATTCCCGACGGGTTTGACCACGGATACAGTCATTGGAGACAGGCATATGACAGTGGGAAAGGCGGCTATTTTACGATCTCGGTCGAAGAGATTATCGGCCTCCTGCGCACTCAGCTTGGCCAGCGGCCAGCGGTACAATAGAGATAGATGATGGCGGGTCCGGGCGACAACACGCGCAACAAGTCGAAGACGGGCTCTGAAGCCGACAGCTTCAAGCGTGCCGTCACCGTCTGCATGCGCGCCATTGCCGGCGACAAGGAACTGGAAGTCGGTTTCGCCAAGGACCGGCCGGCGCTCGCCGGCAGCCGCGCGCGCTTGCCGGAGCTGCCCAAGAAGGCATCGAAGACCGATATCGCGATCACCCGCGGCCTCGGCGATTCCATGGCGCTGAAGCGCGCCTGCCATGATGTGCGCATCCACACCAAGCTGGCGCCGGAAGGCAAGGCGGCCCGCGCCATCTATGACGCGGTCGAGCAGGCCCGCGTCGAGGCGATAGGCTCACGCGCCATGCAGGGCGTCGCCGACAATATCGGCTCGATGCTGGAGGACAAATACGCCAAGGCCAACCTCGTCGACATCAAGGACAAGGCCGACGCGCCGATCGAGGAAGCTCTTGCCCTGATGGTGCGCGAGAAGCTGACCGGCCGTCCGATCCCGAAAAGCGGCGAGCGGCTGGTCGAACTTTGGCGCCCCTGGGTCGAGGAGAAGGCCAAGGCCGACCTCGACGGATTGTCGGCCAAGCTCGGCGACCAGCAGGCGTTCGCCCGGGTCGTGCGCGAGATGCTGGCCTCCATGGAAATGGCCGAGGAACTCGGCGACGACCAGGAGACGGAAGATTCCGAGGACAATGATGACAACCAGCCGCAAGGCGAGGAGCAGAGCGAGGAGGGCGGCGAAGAGGATTCCGGCTCCGAGCAGTCGCAGTCCGAGGATGCCGAAGCTTCCGCCGATGACGAACAGTCGGCCGAGACGGAAGCCTCCGACGCCACCGCCGACGATCTGTCCGACGATGACGACGCCGATGCCGAAACACCCGGCGAAGCGCGCCGCAACGACAATCCCTTCACCAATCTGCCGAAAGAGATCGACTACAAGGTCTTCACCACCGCTTTCGACGAGACGGTCGGCGCCGAGGAGTTGTGCGAAGAAGAAGAGCTCGACCGGCTGCGCGCCTTCCTCGACAAGCAGCTCGCCAACCTGTCCGGCGTCGTCGGGCGGCTGGCCAACCGCCTGCAGCGCCGGCTGATGGCGCAGCAGAACCGCTCCTGGGACTTCGACCTGGAAGAGGGCTATCTCGACCCGGCACGGCTGGTGCGGGTCGTCATCGATCCGATGCAGCCGCTGTCGTTCAAGCAGGAGCGCGACACCAAGTTCCGCGACACGGTGGTGACGCTGGTGCTCGACAATTCCGGCTCGATGCGCGGCCGGCCGATCACGGTCGCCGCCACCTGCGCCGACATATTGGCGCGCACGCTGGAGCGCTGCGGCGTCTCGGTCGAGATCCTCGGCTTCACCACGCGGGCGTGGAAGGGCGGGCAGGCGCGCGAGAAATGGCTGAAGGACGGCAAGCCGCCGAATCCTGGCCGGCTCAACGATCTGCGCCACATCATCTACAAATCGGCCGACCATCCGTGGCGGCGGGCACGGCGCAATCTCGGCCTGATGATGCGCGAAGGCCTGCTCAAGGAAAATATCGACGGCGAGGCGCTGCTGTGGGCGCATAACCGGCTGATCGCCCGGCCCGAGCAGCGCAAGATCCTGATGATGATCTCGGACGGCGCGCCGGTCGACGATTCGACGCTGTCGGTCAATCCGGGCAATTATCTCGAACGCCATCTGCGCGCCGTCATCGAGCTGATCGAGACGCGTTCGCCTGTGGAACTCTTGGCCATCGGCATCGGCCACGATGTCACGCGCTACTACCGCCGCGCCGTCACCATCGTCGATGCCGAGGAGCTGGCTGGCGCCATGACCGAGCAGCTGGCTTCGCTGTTTGCCGAGGAAAGCGCGAAGGATACGCGGCGCGGCGGTGGTATGCGGCGCGCCGGATGATCTCCAGGCGCGGCGGCTTTCAGCAGACGCTTTTCGCCGCCATCGCCCTGCTTTCCGGTGTGGCTTCGGCGGCAGCCGGTTCGCCCGACTCTGGTTCTGTCGAACCGGTCGAAATCTCGGCCCGCCCGATCACCGAATTTCACATTGGCCGTGCCGACAAGCAATTCGGCCCTTTCGAATTCGTCGGCGGGCTGGAGATGACCTCGCCGACACGCGATTTCGGCGCGCTGTCGGCCTTCCGCTTCCTGAAGGCCGGCGGTGACTTCATCGGCGTTGCCGACACCGGCTTCTGGTTCTTCGGCACGGTGGTCCGCGACGCGGAAAAGCGGCCCTCCGGCATCCAGAATTTCCGCATGCAGCAGATGGTCGACGAGACCGGTCGGCCGATCGACAGGAAATGGGAGGTCGATGCGGAAGGCCTCGCGGTCAAGGACGGCATTGCCACCGTCGGCTTCGAGCGCAGCCACCGCGTCGCCCAGTTCAAGATCGACGCCAACGACATGAAGGCGCCGTTCAAGCCGCTGGATTTCGTCGTTCCGGCCCAGGAGCTGCGCCAGAATCGCGGCTTCGAGACCGTCACCCACGCCAATGCCAACGGTCAGCATGAGGGCGGCCTGGTCGTGGTCTCCGAAAAGAGCCTCGACAAGGCCGGCAACATCTATGCCGCCATCATCGAGGGGCCGCACAAGGGCGTCTTTACTGTCAAGCGCAACGGCGATTTCGACATCACCGACGGCGCCTTCCTGCCGGATGGCGATCTGCTGCTTCTGGAGCGCAGTTTCTCGATGGCGAGGGGCGTCAAGATGCGGCTGCGGCGCATCTATGGCGAAAGCGTCGAGAAGGGCGCGGTCGCCGACGGGCCGGTGCTGCTGGAGGCCGACATGGGCTACCAGATCGACAATATGGAAGGGCTCGACGTCTGGACCCGCGACGACGGCGCGCTGATGGTGTCGCTGATCTCCGACGACAACCACTCGATCCTGCAGCGCAACCTCTATCTGGAATTCATCCTGCACCAGGATTGAGCCCGCCGGCTTTACGTCTTGGTGGCGATCCAGATGATATGGCGCGCGCCGCGCTTGCCGTTGGCGCGCGTACTGACCTCTTCGACCCCGAAGCCTGCCTGCTTCAGCCGCCGCGTGAAGCCGATGTCGGGGCCTTGCGACCACACCGCCAGCACGCCGCCCGACTTGAGGGCGCTGCGTGCGGCTGCGAGGCCCTGCAGGCTGTAGAGCGCGTCGTTGGATTTGTGGACGATGCCTTCCGGGCCGTTGTCGACATCGAGCAGGATGGCGTCCCAGGCCGCGGGCTGCCAGCGTATCAGCTGCCCGACATCGGTCTCCTGAATGGTGACGCGCGGATCGTCGAGACAGCCGCCAAAGATTTCGGCCATCGGACCGCGCGCCCAGGCGACAACGGCCGGCACCAGTTCAGCGATGACGATTCCGGCATCATTGGCCAATTCTGTAAGCGCGGCGCGCAAGGTAAAACCCATGCCAAGCCCACCGATCAGGATTGTTGGATGGCTATGGCCGGCAATCCGCCCGCAGGACAGTTTTGCCAGCGCTTCCTCGGAACCGCTGAGGCGGCTGTTCATGAGCTCGTTGGTGCCCAGCATGATCGAGAATTCGGTGCCGCGCCGCTTGAGGCGAAGTTCTTGTCCGCCGTCTGGGGTCTTCGCTGAATCGAGCTGGATCCACGGGATCATGATCTTTGTCCGACCAGGATCTTTTCCGAAAACGGGGTCCCACTTTTCGGGATCATGGTTTAAGCCGCAACCGCGGGCTGGCTCCAGCGGGCAGCGAGCAACCGGTAGGGTATGAGTGCGACGACGGCGATGATCAGTTTCACCGAGAGATCACCAAGCGCCCAGGAGATCCAGCGCATCGCCTCGACATGGAAGACGCCCATCAAGGGTGCGTTTTCCAACGCAAAGCCGTCGTTTGGTCCGGCGAAGGCAAAGGCAGCCGAGAAAGCGACGGTGAAGAACACGGCGGTGTCGAACACCGACCCGACCAGCGTGCCGATGATCGGCGCCCGCCACCAGCTCTGCCGGCGCAGCCGGTTGAACACGGTGACATCGAGCAGTTGCGCGGAAAGGAACGCCGCTCCGGACGCGGCCGCGATACGCACCAGCCGGTCGGCGGCGGTCTCGAATTCGATCAGGCCGTGACGGAACAGGAAGGGCGGGACAAGGATCGAGCAGATCACCGCCGTCATGAAGCCGACAAGGACGATCCGGCGCGCCACAGTGGGTCCGTAGCGGCGGTTGGCGAGGTCGGTGACCAGGAACGAGAAGGGATAGGTGAAGGCCCCCCAAGTCAGAAGGTCGGCCAGCGAGAGGCCCCCGATCTGGCCCTGCATCGGGAATTGCACGAGAATGTTCGATGCCACGACGACAAGCGCCATGGCGGCCACGAAGGGCAAATACCGCGAGAAGGAAGTCATTTTTTTATCCTGGGTAATGGAACCAGCCAAGCATCATGCCCATGCGGGCGATGCTCGCCTTCGTATGTGGGCACCGGATTGCCAAAACCT
Source organism: Mesorhizobium sp. M7A.F.Ca.CA.003.01.2.1 (assembly GCF_003998945.1). Taxonomy (NCBI): domain Bacteria; kingdom Pseudomonadati; phylum Pseudomonadota; class Alphaproteobacteria; order Hyphomicrobiales; family Phyllobacteriaceae; genus Mesorhizobium; species Mesorhizobium sp. M7A.F.Ca.CA.003.01.2.1. The sequence continues at coordinate 11,760 of NZ_RZRA01000044.1, forward strand.
TGCGGCTTCGATCCGATGCCCCAAGGCCAACAAGATGTTGGCCAGAGGCCAACAAGATGTTGGCCAGGGCGGTCGTCCCCCGCCTTTGAACTGTTTAAGCGGCAGCCTGCTCGGCGGTCTTCTTGGCGATCTGCTTCTTCAGCAGACGGGCGCGCTGCGACAATTCCTTGACGTCGGCCTTGGCCAGGAAGGCGTCGAGACCGCCGCGATGTTCGACCGAACGCAGTGCGTTGGCCGAAATGCGCAGGCGCACATTCTGGTTCAGCGCTTCCGAAATCAGCGTCACATTGACGAGGTTCGGCAGGAAGCGACGCTTGGTCTTGTTGTTGGCGTGGCTCACATTGTTGCCGGACATGACTGCCTTGGCAGTGAGTTCGCAGGTGCGGGACATTGTTCTAACCTTCAGTTCTCGGGGTCTGCCAAACA